>DATLFR010000076.1 GCA_035540895.1 Actinomycetota bacterium
CAGATGAGCAGCATGGGGGCAGCGCCGCTGTCGTTGCGCCGGCCGCCGCCCATCATCCCCATCCACAGGAACGACCTCATGATGAAGAACGCGACCATGGCGAAGAACGAGGCGATGGTCATGACGGCCACGTCACGGTGCACGACGTGAGCCATCTCGTGCGCGAGCACGGCCTCGAGCTCCTGGCGATCGAGCTGCTGCATGAGGGTGCGGGTGACCGCGATCACCGCCTTGCTCGGGTTCCGACCGGTCGCGAACGCGTTCGGGATCGGCATGTTCGACACCGCGACGCGGGGCTTGGGGACGTTCGCGGTCTGCGCGAGTCGGTCGATCATCGCGTGGAGCTCCGGCTCCTGCTCCGGGGTCACGACCTTGGCTCCCATGCCGAGCATCGCGATCTTGTCGGAGAAGAAGTACTGGGCCCCCAGCATGAGCGCGGCGATGAAGATCAGGCCTCCGGTCGAGACGCCGGCCTGCGAGAGGAAGGCGAGGAACGCGAGATAGACGGCCGCGAGCAAGGCCATGGTGATGAACATCCGGCTGGACAGCTTCCAGTCCCGCCCGATCGCGCGCCTCTGCATGCCGCCTACCTCCTCCTTCCCGGTCCCGACGCTGGCATCTCTACCCCGCCAACGCGCGACGCCGAACGCCGGTTCCCTCAGATCCCGTAGGTCGCCCGGACACCTGTGAACCCCTTGCGCGACACGCTCATGATGGCGGTGTCGTGCCAGGATCCGTCCCGATAAGCGCGTCCGGCGAGCCTCCCCTCGAACTCGAAACCGCACGATTCGTACACGGCTCGCGCGCGGTCGTTGTCGGCGAGCATCGAGAGCTCCACACGCTCCAGGCCGACCAGGTCGAACGCGTAGGTCAGCAGCGCCATGACCGCGTCGCGACCGAGGCCCTGCCCCCACAGGTCCTTCTCGCCGATGTAGATGTAGAGGGCGCAGACCCGCGGCTCCCACCGGAACTGGTTGAGACCGCACTTCCCGATCGGCCGGCCGTCCAGCTCGATGATGAACGGCCTGCCCTCCTCGCGAGCGCGCCGCTGGTCCTCGTCGATGTCCTCGAGCGAGAACGGGACGCGGTAGTCCATCCAGTGGGCGACCTCTGGGTCGTTCTGCCATCGCCGCAGGTGCTCGTGGTCGGACCGTTCCACCGGCCTCAGCGCCACCTTCAACCCTCGGGAGCCCATCCGTCCTCCACTCCTAGGCGCCGGCGCGCGCAAGGAGCGCCCGTCGCACCCCTTCGCACGCGGTGACCGACGCGTAGACCTCCAGCAGCCCCTCGGCCGTGGCCGACCAGGGGAACCTCTGCGCCAGCGCTACCGCGTTCGTTCCGAGTCGATCGCGGGCCTCGGGGTCGGCCAGGACACGGGAGAGGGCACGCGCGAACGCGCTGGACGTGCGCCGCCTGACCAGGTAGCCGGTCTGACCGTCCTGGACGAGGCGTCGGAGCCCCCCCACCGCGGTCGCTACGACGGGCGTCCCGCACGCTGCCGCCTCGAGGGCCACGAGCCCGAACGACTCCGACGCGGACGGGATCACCACCGCGTCGGCCGCCCTGTACAGGTCCGGCAGGTCGTCGTGGGGGACGGGCTCGAGGAAGGTCGTCCGTCTCGTCACGCCGTAACGGCGCGCCCGCAGGTGCAGGCGCATCCTCTCCCCCCACGAGCCGCGGGGCGACTCGTCGCCCGCGATCAGCAGGTGCGCGTCCGGCACCATGCGGCGCAGCCGCGCGATCGCTCCGAGGGCGATGTGCGGGCCCTTCAGCGGCTGCAGGCGCCCCGCGAACAGGACGGTCGGCTCCGGACCGAGCCCCCACCTCGACCTGGCGGCGGCGCGGTCGCCCGGCTTGAATCGTCCCAGGTCGACCCCGGGGTAGACGACGTCCACGCTCTCCGTCCGGCAGTCGTAGAGATCGATCAGCTGGTCACGCTCGATATCGGTCGAGGCGACGATCCTGTCCGACGCGCGGACGAGCCGGTCCTCGCCCCGGCGGCGGAACAGAGGCTCGGGGTCCTCCCCGGAGCGGGCCGAGTCCTTCACGCGCGCCAGGGTGTGGAACGACGTGACGAGCGGCACCCCCCAACGCTCCTTCAACGCCATGCCTGCCACGCCGGACAGCCAGTAGTGCGCGTGGATCGCCTCGTAGGCCGGCTGGGAGGCGGCGATCGCGTCGACCTCGTCGACGAACCGGTCGACGAGGCGAGGGAGGCGCTCCTTGTGCACGGGCCGCGCCGGCCCGGCGTCCACCGCGAAGACCCGGACCCCGGGAGCCACCTCGGTGAGGGCGGGCTCGTCGGGCGACGTCCTCCTCGTGAAGATGTCGGACATCACCCCGCGGCCGGCCATCTCCGCGGCGACCTTGCGGATGTAGACGTTCATGCCGCCGCTATCGCCCCCGCCCGGCTGCTCGAGCGGAGAGGTGTGGAACGAGAGGACCGCGATGCGGCAGGTCACGTCGGCTGGGGCGGGCATCGGATCGGTCACGTCATCGCTCCTGCGCCTTCGATCCTATACACCGCCGACCGCAGGACGGCGTGGCCAGGGGCAGAATCGAACTGCCGACACCGGCATTTTCAGTGCCGTGCTCTACCAACTGAGCTACCTGGCCCGAAGCGGGCCGGGACCAGGATCCCGACTCCGGCTGCGGGGGCGACGGGACTTGAACCCGCGACCTCCACCTTGACAGGGTGGCGAGCACTCCGTACTGCTCCACGCCCCCAGGACGAACAAGGGTACACCACATCCCTGCGCCGAGCGTCGGCCGCCCTCGCGCGAGGGCTACGATGGGATGCGGGCCGCTAGCTCAGCTGGTTAGAGCACCGGGCTTTTAACCCGGGTGTCCGGGGTTCGAATCCCTGGCGGCCCACCTCAGGCGCGCGAAGGAGCCGCGGGCGCGTCGGGCACCTCGAACCCTTCCTCGTCGACGTAGCACCACCACCAGTCCTCGCCAGGCTCGTACGACCTGATCAGCGGGTGGCCGGTGTCGTGGAAATGCGCGGTGGCGTGGCGGTTGGGCGAGTGGTCGCAGCAGCCCACGTGCCCGCACGCCAAGCAGAGGCGCAGGTGGACCCACCTCCCGCCGCTCGCGAGGCACTCTTCACACCCGTCGGGTGTCCGGGGGTGCGGGGCCGGGTCGGCCCCGGCCAGGTGGTCGCACGACTCCATGCGCGCCTCCTCGTCCATGGCTAGTCGTCCGAGGGCTCGATCGGGTGCTCCCTGAGCCACCGGCGGGCGAACGGACAGCGCGCCTCGATCGTCAACGTGTTGCGATGAGCATGGTCTCGGGCGGCGGACACGAGGGCGCCTCCGATGCCCCGCCCGCCCAGTTCTTCCGGGACCCCGGTGTGGATGAGGATCAGCCGGTCCGCGTCCTGCCGGTAGACCAGCTCCGCCACCCGTCCCTCCACGTGGGCCTCGAACCGGTTGGCGGCCTCGTTGTTGGTCACCTCGTACGTCCCACCGGACATATCGCACCTCCGTCCGTCCATACGTTCCCACGGGGCCCCCTCCCCGCGCTGCGGATAGGATCTTCGGCACCCGCGAGAGAGGACCACGACATGGCGGCTGCCCCGGCCACGCGCACGGCGCGAACCCGAGGACGCGTTGCCGTCCCGCTCGTCCTCCTGATCGCGGTGGTGGCAACGTTGCGCGCGGGCCCGGTCCCCTTCGCCGTCCTGGCCGGCGTCCTCCTCGCGCTCACCTTCCTCGAACTGCGTCGCCTCATAGGGGGCGCCGGTTCGCGCGCGTCGCTCGTCATGGGGCTGGTCGCGGTGGCCGCGATGACGTGGATGGGCGCGACCGGTAGGCCCGAGCACCTCCCGTGGGGCATGGCAGGACTCCTGCTCTCGCTCTTGGCCGGACGCGTCGTGATGCTCGAGACCGGACACCGGGGCGTGGAGGGTGCGACCGCGGATATCGCCTCCACCGCCGCCGCCGTTGCGGTCGTGGGTCTGACGGGGGCGCACGTGCTCCTGATCCGCAACTCGATCGGGTACGAGGTGACGCTGCTCTTCGTGGTCGTGGTAGCGGCGGATGCTCTCGTAGCCGCCGCAGCGAGCAGGGTCGTCGGACGCCACCGGCTCTCGGCCCGCGTCTCGACCTCCCGGACGTGGGAGGGGGCGGCCTTCGGCTTCGCGGCCGCGCTCGCTGCCGGCCTGCTCCTCGCGCGTCTCGTCGAACTCCCACTCTCGACGAGGGGGGTCGTGGGGATGTCCGCGATGCTTGGTCTCCTGGCTCCCGTGGGCGACCTCGCGTCTTCGGCGGTCCAGCGCAGCGCGGGGCTCGAGGAGGACGCCGGCTGGCTGCCGGGGATCGGGGAGGTCCTCAACGCCCTCGACGGCGCGCTCTTCGCAGCACCGTTCTTCTACTGGGCGGTCCGCACGCTCGTCCTCTAGCCTGAGGACATGTCGAACGTCGCGGTCTTCGCCGAAGAGGCGATGGAGAGGTTCGGCGACTACGAGGCCGTGACGTACGTCTCCCTCGCCGGACCCGACACCACCCATCGCTCAGGCGAGCTGTACGCGCTCTCCCACAAGCTCACGTCGGGGCTGCGCCGGCTCGGTGTCGAGCCGGGAGACAGGGTGGTCGTCATGATCCCCAACGCGCCCGAGATCACGGTCATCTACTCGGCCATCGCCCGATGCGGCGGGGTCATCCTGCCGATCCTGTTCCTGCTCGCCGACAACGAGATCCGCCACATCCTGGCCGACGCCGAGCCGAGGGTCGTCATCACATCGAGCGAGTTCTTCGACCGGATGCGGGCGGCCGCCTCCACCGTGCCTTCGGTCCGGCATCTGATCTGCCTGGACGCGGCCCCCGACGGTGGTGTCGCCTTCGCGGACGTCGTGGGAGCCGAGGATGCCAGGGCCGAGATGACGGACCGGTCCGACGACGACCTCGCCCTGCTCATCTACACGGGAGGCACGACGGGACGACCGAAGGGGGTCATGCTCACCCACGGCAACCTGACGTTCGCCGCGCGGGCTGCCGCCACCGTCTCCCGCGAGGAGAACGGGATCACCTCCGACGACGTGGGGCTGTCCTCCCTGCCTCTGGCCCACAGCTTCGGTGTGCTCGTCTGGCTCGTCGGGACCCAGATCGGCGGAAAGGGCGTCCTCCTGCGCTGGTTCGATCCGGCGACGTTCTTCCGGTGCATCGAGGAGTACCGGTGCACGACGACGGCCGTGGTGCCCACGATGATCACCTACCTCGTCGGTCACCCGGACGGCGACACCCGTGACACCTCTTCGCTGCGGCTCGTCACCTCCGGTGCGGCTCCGCTGCCGGTCGAGGTCGGCCGCGCCTTCGAGGAGCGGTTCGGATGCACGATCCTCGAGGGTTGGGGGCTCACCGAGTCGATAGGGCTCGGGACGGTCAACCGGGTCCACGCCCGCCGCTGGGGCTCGATCGGCAAGCCCATGCCCGGCGTCGAGGTGGCCGTGCGGGACCCGGAGTCCGATCGCGAGGTGGCGACCGGGGAGCTCGGCGAGATCTGCATGCGCGGTCCGCACGTCATGCCCGGCTACTGGAAGCTCCCCGAGGAGACGCAGACGACCCTGCGCGGCGGCTGGCTGCGGACCGGGGACGTGGGTTACGTCGACGACGACGGCTTCCTCTTCATCGTCGACCGGGTGAAGGACCTGATCATCCGGGGCGGGTTCAACATCTACCCACGCGACGTCGAGGAGGTCCTCCACGCGCACCCGGCGGTCCTGGAGGCGGCGGTGGTCGGCGTGCCGGACCCGGCCATGGGCCAGGAGGTGAAGGCGTTCGTCGTCCTGAAGCCGGGCGCCTCCGCTACGGAGGAGGAGCTGGCCTCCCACTGCCGGGGGCAGCTCGCGTCGTACAAGTGCCCGAAGGCGTTCTCGTTCCTGGACATGCTCCCGAAGTCAGGGGTCGGCAAGATCCTGCGCCGCGAGCTGCGCGAGCGCGCCGGGAGCTGAGGGTGGCCCGCACCGAGTCGCGGCCGTTGAGCCTCCCCCGGCGATGGGCCCACGTCATGACGACGTGCAACCCGCCCCCCGGCGACGTGGACCCGTTCTCGAGGTGGCTGGTCATCGTACGGGCCTGCGTCCTGCCGATGACGTTCACGTCCGCTGCGATCGCCGGACTGTTGGCCGTGCGCCACCCTGGGTTCGACCCCGCCTTGTTCGCGGTGGCGGCGGCTGGGATGGTCATCGCGCATGTCGCGAACAACCTCATGAACGACCTGTTCGACGTGCGGACGGCGCTCGACACCGAGGGGTACCCGCGGGCCCTGTACGCACCTCACCCGGTGCTGTCCGGGATGATCACCATGCGCGGGCTGTGGTCCGTGACGGCGGTCGTGAACGTCGTCTCGCTCGCGGTGCTGGTCGGGCTCACGTACGCGCGCGGCTGGCCGGTCGCCGCTTTCGCGCTGGCCGGGTTCGTCGTGAGCGCCGGGTACACGGCGCCCCCGCTCCGCCTGAAGAAGAGGGCCATGGG
>DATLFR010000077.1 GCA_035540895.1 Actinomycetota bacterium
TCCCCGGACCCTCGGGCCCCGACCCGGCCCGCGCCCTCACCCCACCGGCGCCGGTGGGAGGGTCCGGTCGCGGGCCCGTCCGCTCCCGCGGCCCCCGAACGCGAACCCGACCCCCATCGCGATCGAGAGGACGGATCCGGCCGCGAAGGTGGCCGGACCGTCGAGCCGGGCGAAGACCGGGGAGGCGATGAGCGGTCCGACCGTCTGTCCGAGCCGCACGGCGCTCACCCACAGCGCGACGAGCGTCCCCCTGCTGTGGTCGGGAGCGGCGGATGCGGCCACGTCCTGCAGCGCCGGGATGAGGATGCCCTGCCCGAACCCGAACACGAGGACGCCCACGGCCAGGGCCCACAGCGCCGGGACCGCTGCCACCATCCCGAGGGAGACCGCGAACAGCCCGGCCGAGCCGACCAGCACGCGCCTGCGGCCGGCCGCCGACTCCATCCGTCCGAGTGCGAGCGAGGAGAGGGTGGAGGTCAGTGCGGGCAGGGTCAGCACCAGCCCCCGCGCGGTGGGTCCGAGCCCGAACGCCCTCTCCACGTAGAGCGGGAGCACGGTGAAGAAGAGTCCGAATATCAGGACCATGACCAGGATGCCCGCGACGAACGTCCCGAGGATCCTCGCGGTCCGGACGTAGGGCCACGCCTCCACCACCTGGTCGCGGGTCCGGACGTCTAGCGTCGGGGAGCGCGGCAGTCCGCGCAGCGCCACGGCCGCGGTGATCAGGGACAGAGGGTAGAGGAGGAAGGGAGCCTCCCACCCGCCGAGGTCGGTGAGCGCGCCCCCCAGGAGTGGGAAGGCGGCGACGGCCACCGTGAGGACGGCGGCGTTGCGTCCCATCATCCGGACGCGCTCCGTCCCCTCCCAGTGGTCGCCTATCAGCACGACCGCCAGGTTGATCAGTCCAGCCGATCCCACCCCCTGCGCGAACCGCAGGGCCACGAGCATCCAGACGTTCGTGGAGACGGCGACGAGTCCGCCGGACACGCCGAAGATGACGAGGCAGGGGACGAGGACCTCCCGGCGTCCGAACCGGTCGGCCAGGAGCCCGATGGCCGGAGCGAGCAGGATCCCGGGGGCCGAGGCCGCGGCGACGACGAGTCCCGCCATCCGGGCTCCCACGTCGAGGCCGGCGAGGATGTCCGGGAGCGCCGGCGCGACGAGCGTGTTGACGGTGACGCCGGTGACCGTGATCGAGTAGATGAGCCAGAGGGAGGGCCGGCGGTCCACGGTCACGGCGGGCACGCTACCAAGCCGGCAGGACCGGGGGCCGCGAGGGCGAAACAGACCTCGAAGCCCGATCCCGGAGGACCCATGCGCTCACCACGTCTCATGCACCTCGTCGTCGCGCTCGCCGTGTTGCTGCCCGCGCTGCCGGCGGGAGCCCAGACGCAGCTGCTCGAGCAGCTCCCCGTCACCCACGCCCAGACGCCGCGAGGGGTCGGCATCGTCACCCCGGCCGCCCCGGTGGCCCCGACCGCCAAGGTCGTGGACGGCGACATCTCCGACTGGACTGGCACGGGAGCCGGGTACGGCGGGACGGTCGTGCACTCCCACGGAGAGCTGATCTACACCGACCACCTCTTCGACTCCTACGGAGCCGACGACGGACGCGACGCCCGCCGGTACCGCGAGCTGTACGGACCGCTGCGCAGCGTGGCCCCCGAGACGTACCGCGCCGAGGGGATCTTCCAGGCGCTCGCCGGGGAGCTCGGGCTCCCCGTGCCCCACGACTACCAGGCCGAGGAGCACTACGGGAACCAGGGGTTCCAGCCGGCCGCCGATCTGCTCGAGCTGCGGGTCGCCGCCGACGCCGACAACCTCTACGTCCTCGCCCGGACGACCACGATGACCGACCCCGACGACGCAGCGGTCGTCCTCCTCGCCGACACCCGGCCGTCCCCCGGGGAGCGGGGCGTCCCCTTCTCGACGGGGCTCACCACGTCCGAGGGGGACGTCGCGGTCTTCCTCGGCTCCCACGAGCCTCGTCTCGTCGACCTCGAGACGGGGGCGACGAGCCCGATCAGCGTGGCGATCGAGCCGGACGGGTACACGAACTCCTTCGAGGCGGCGATCCCACGAGCGTCCCTGGCCGGGTCGCACCTGCGGCTCGCCGCGGCGACGGGGCTGCACGACGGCGTCGGAGCCTTCGCGATCCGA
>DATLFR010000078.1 GCA_035540895.1 Actinomycetota bacterium
GGCCAGGGCCTGCTCTCCGGCGCGGAGGCTGGCCACGATCGGGTCCTCGGCCGGGACGTGCACCGCCACCGACGCGATCAGCGCCACGCACGCGGCCGCCGCGCCGGCGGCGACCCGAGGGGGCCACGGGAGCCGACCCGAGATCAGCGGCCCCTCGACGAAGCGGTACGAGGCGGCCCCGAGCGCGACAGCGCCCGCCACCCCCACGACCACGGACACGGGAGCCGGCCACGTGACGTCGATCCCGGGACGCATCACGATCACGAGCGGCCAGTGCCACAGGTAGATGCCGTACGAACGGCGCCCGAGCCACCGCAGCCACCGCGCGCCCAACGCCGGACCCGCGGAACCCCCGGCGCCGACGGCGAGGAGCACGGCCCCGGTGGCCGCCTGCACGGCGAGGAAACCGGCCGGGTACAGGAGCCGGGAGCCGTGGTGTCCGAACGCGAGGGCTACGGCCAGAGCGGCGAGGCCTGCCGGAGCCAGTCGTCGGACCCAGTCCGGGAGCCGGTCCGCTCGGGTCACGGCGATCGCGACCGCGACACCCGTGAGTAGCGCGCCGATCCGTGCGTCCGTCCGGAAGTAGGCGTCCGGACGCGCATGCACCGACATCGCGAACGCCGACGCCGCGACGCCGGCCCCCAGCGCGGCGAGGGCCGTCCGGACCCGCCGGCGAGCGAGCCAGGCCAACAGGAGCGGGCATATCACGTAGAACTGAAGCTCGATCGCGATCGACCAGAGGTGGCCCACGAAAGGCGGGCGCCCCACCCGCTCGAAGTAGGAAGCACCCTCCGCGACCAGGTGCCAGTTGGTCAGCCCGACCACCGACCAGGCGATGTCACCCGGGAGACGGTGGACGTCGTCCGGGGCGAGCGCGGGAGCGAGGACGGCCAGTCCGGCCAGGAAGACGAGGAGACCCGGACCGATCCGCAACGCCCGGCGCCGCGCATAGCCGATCATGTCTATCCGCCCCGTGCGGGCGTGCTCGGCGAGCAGAAGGGAGCCGAGCAGGAACCCGGACAGCACGAAGAACATCTCGACGCCCAGGAACCCGCCGCGGAACACTTCGGGGGCGGCGTGGAAGGCGAGGACCGCGACGACCGCGAGTCCGCGCAGCCCGTCGAGGGCGGCTACGCGGTCGCGTCGGTCTCCGGCATCGCGCACGGCCCCAGTCTCCCAGGAGCAGGCGCGGACGGCACCACGGGTCCTAGGCCAGGCGGCCCAGCGAGAGCGCTCCCAGCACACCGGTGAACGCGGACACGAAGCAGAGGAGCACCGCCAGGTAGAGGATGCCCGTGGCGGACATGATCGACCGCGTCTTCACCAGGTGGTGGACCATCGCCGTCAGCACCGCGGTGAAGACGGCGAACGCTATCCCGGTGACCCCCGCGAACCCTGCCGTGGACCCGTCCCCCCACGACGAGACGACCATGGCCGCGGCCGCGGCCACGAAGACGACGAGCCCGGCCCACAGCAGCCACACGAGGCGGCGCAGGGGTCCGGTGCCGAGCCGGGGCTGGTTGAGGTGCCAGTGTCCGAGCAGCATCGCGTTCGTCACGGCTCCGAGCAGCCACGCCGTCCCCCCGGCCACTGCCCAGGCTCGGGGGTCCGCGGAGGGCACGGTCGCGACCAGGGAGCCCACGCCGGCGAGCGCGGCTGCCACTCCCACGAGGTGATCGAGCCGGCGGTAGATGGCGAGGTAGGCGAGCAGCGCGGCGCCGGCCAGCACCCAGGCCGGCCATGCCCGGTCCCCAGCGAAGGAGAACGCCGCGGCCAGCCCGGCCACGACGAGCCAGCACACCTTGAAGTGTCCGGGGTCGACCTGTCCGCCCACGCGGGTGAACGCGGCGAAGACGGCCGTCCCGGCCGCCCACGCGACGCCGACCACGAGCAGGACCTCTCCTGGAGGGGGCATGGCGGACAGCATAGGATGCCCCGGGAGGTGGGTCATGGAGATCAAGGCGACGAAGGGCAACCCGACGGACGTGGCGGCCGACGTGCTGGTCGTCCCCCTCTTCACCGACGACGCGGTGAACCGAGGCCCCCTGAAGGACATCGACCGCGCCCTGGACGGGGCCCTCGGTCCGGCCATCGAGCGCGGTGAGGTGCAGGGGAAGGCCAACGAGGTGGCGGTCTGGCCCGCAGGGGGGCTGCAGAGCGACCGCGTCCTGTTCGTGGGGGCCGGCGCGAAGCGCGAGGCGGACGTCGAGGCGATGCGCCGCGCGTACGGGACCGCGGCCCGCCGCGTGAAAGGGGCCTACGAGAGCGTCGCGCTCCTGCTGCGCAACGACACGCACGCGCGGTCCGCGGTGGAGGGCTTCCTGACCGGTGCCTACGAGCCGGACCTGCTCAAGGCGGAGCGCAAGGAGAGCCGGGTCCGCTCGGTCACCGTGGTGGGGGCGGAGGATGTCCGTCGGCAGGCCGAGGCGGGCCGCATCGTGGGGGAGTCCGTCAACTGGGCGCGGGAGCTCGTCACCCTTCCGCCCAACGACATGACCCCCACCGCGCTCGCCGACGCCGCCACCGAGACGCTGGTTCCGCTGGGCGTGAAGGTCGAGGTGCTGACGGGCGACCAGCTGGCCCGGTTCGGCGGTCTGCGCGGGGTGGCCCAGGGCTCGAGCGAGCCGCCCGTCCTCATAACGATGTCGTGGGAGCCGGGCCGCGCCCGCAAGGGGACGACGCTCGGCCTGGTCGGGAAGGGCGTCACCTTCGACAGCGGGGGGCTCTCGCTGAAGCCTTCCGAGGGCATGGAGACGATGAAGGCCGATATGGCTGGGGCGGCGGCGGTCCTGGCCGCGATGCGCGCGATCGCCGCCCTCAAGCTGCCGGTCCGGGTGCGGGCCGCGTGCCCGGCCACCGAGAACATGCCGTCGGGGACGGCCACGAGGGTGGGGGACGTCCTGCGCATGTACTCCGGCAAGACGGTCGAGGTGCTCAACACCGACGCGGAGGGACGGCTCATCCTGGCCGATGCGCTGGCCTGGCTGGCCGAGCAGGGCGTCACGCATATGGCGGACGCGGCCACCCTCACGGGAGCCGTCCAGATCGCGCTGGGCAACGTGGCCTTCGGCGTGTTCGGGCGGCCCGACCGGTGGGTCGACCAGGTGCTGAGGTCGGCCCGGGCGTCGGGGGAGAGGGCGTGGCCGCTGCCGCTGTACCCCGAGTACCGGGAGCAGCTGCGGTCCGACGTGGCGGACGTGAAGAACGTGGGTGGACGTCCGGGAGGCGCGATAACCGCGGCCACCTTCCTCGCCGGGTTCGTCCCGGACGAGATCCCCTGGGCGCACCTGGACATCGCCGCGACCGCCTGGCAGGACGCCAAGCCCTACCGGGCGAAGGGCGCGACGGGGTCGGCCGTGCGGACCTTCGTCCAGCTCGCGTCCGACCTCGCCTCGGCGAAGTAGTGGGGCTAGGCCCGCTTCTCCTCGATCGACCCGCCGAGCGTCGCCCAGACCTCCTGCACGTTCTCGTAGGTGCCGTCGGGCAGCTGACGCAGCGAGGCCATGATCTCGGGGGTGGCGTCCATCTCCTCGGCGCTCGCGAGCAGCTCCTCGCGGGTGGCGGGGAAGACCGAGCCCTGGATGCTCTGCGCGAGCTCCGTGCGGGCGTCGATCTCCTCGGGCTGAAGCGTGCCCTCGGGCATGCGGTGGTGGCGGTCCTCCGAGGTCGCCTGCTCGTGGGGCTGCCGGGCCGAGTACTCGCGGCTGCGGCTGTCGTCGACGACGGGGGCGACCTTGTCGCTGGTGATCTCCGGCTGGCTCATCGTGCCTCCTCCTCTTCGGTGCACGCTCGATACCCGTGGCCGGCCTGAGCGAACCGGACCGTTTCGACGCCTTCCTGGACGAGCCCGGACGGGCGGACCGGATCGCCCGGGAGCGGGCCTCGGCCCCGCCGGGCCCACTGCACGGGGTGGCGGTCGGCGTGAAGGACATCTTCCACGTGGACGGGCTCCCGACCCACGCGGGGAGCCGCCTGCCCGCCGAGGTCCTGACCGGGGAGGAGGGGACGTCCGTGCGGCGGCTGCGGGCGGCGGGAGCCGTGGTGGCCGGGAAGACCCACACGGCCGAGTTCGCCTGGCTCGCGCCCGGTCCGACCCGCAACCCCGTCGATCCACGGCGGACCCCGGGGGGGTCGTCCAGCGGGTCCGCGGCCGCCGTCGCCGCCGGCCTCGTACCGCTCGCCCTCGGCACCCAGACGGTCGGGTCGGTTATCCGGCCGGCCTCCTACTGCGGCGTGGTCGGGTTCAAGCCGAGCTACGGGCGGGTGCCGGTCGACGGGGTGGTCGCATGCTCGCCGTCAGTGGACACGGTGGGCTGGTTCGCTCCCGACGTGGAGGGGGTGGCCCGCGCGGGCGCGGTGCTCTGCGACGCGTGGGAGCCGGCCGGCTCAGACGACGCTGTGCTCGGCGTGCCCGAGGGCCCGCTGCTCGCACTCGCGGACCCAGCCGCGCGCGACGTGTTCCGGCGGGTGGTGGCGCAGCTCGCCGCGCGCGGCTGGGAGGTCCGGCCGGTGGAGGTCCTGGACGACCTCGACGACGTCGTGGACCGCCACCGCCGCCTCGTCGCCGCCGAGATGGCGGCGGTGCACGAGCCCTGGTTCGAACGCTTCCGGGACCTGTACCGACCACAGACGCGGGAGATCATCGAGTGGGGAAGGACGCTGGGGGATGTCCGGGCGCACCGGGACGGACGCGGGCGCCTGCGCGACGCCCTCGCCGCCACCGGGGTGGACGTCTGGCTGTCCCCGGCCGCCACGGGACCGGCCCCCCTCGGCCTGGACTCGACGGGGAGCCCGCTCCTGAGCCTGCCCTGGACGCACGCCGGGGTCCCGGTGCTCTCGCTGCCGGTGATGTCCGTCGCCGGGCTCCCGCTTGGTCTGCAGCTGGCCGGACGCCGGGGCGCCGACGAGTCCCTGATCGCCGTGGGAGCCGCGCTGTCCGAGCAGTTTCGCTCGGACGGGGGCCGGGAAGGAGACTAGGTGCGGGTCGGCGTCAACGACGAGGAGGAGCCTATGTCGAGCGTCGAGCAATCGATCGAGGTCGACGTCCCTGTCAGCACCGCGTACAACCAGTGGACCCAGTTCGAGGACTTCCCCCACTTCATGGAGGGGGTCGAGGAGGTCCGGCAGCTGGACGACAAGACGCTCAACTGGAAGGCGGAGATCGCCGGCGTCGAGCGCGAGTGGACGGCGACGATCACCGAGCAGCACCCGGACGAGCGGATCGCCTGGACCAGCGAGCAGGGCGCGTTCACGGCGGGCGTGGTGACGTTCCACAAGCTGACCGACCAGAGCTGCAAGGTCATGCTGCAGATGGACTTCGAGCCCGAAGGGTTCACGGAGAAGGTCGGAGACGCCCTCGGCTTCGTCGACTCCCGGGTGAAGGGCGACCTGAAGCGCTTCAAGGAGTTCATCGAGGAGCGCGGTCGCGAGACCGGAGCCTGGCGAGGCGAGATCGAGCAGCGCGAGTCCACCCAGGCGACCCAGACCTAGGGGTGGTGCGATCCGGGTCCGGCCGCGCTCCGCGCGGCCGGACCCTCTTTCGTCCGTGAGGTCCCGTGCGGCGCGCACGGGGTGGGAGCCGGAGGAGGCGACGATGGCAGGATCGGTTGCCCGAGTTACGGAGATCAGCGCGGTCTCGGACACCAGCTTCGAGGAGGCGATCAAGCTCGGCCTGGAGCGCGCGACGACCACGCTTCGCAACGTGCGCTCGGCCTGGGTGAAGGAGCAGCGCGTGGACGTGGGTGAGGGAGGCCAGGTCACCCAGTACCAGGTGAACATGCTGGTGACGTTCGTCCTGGAGTAGGGGAGCCGCGGGAGCCTCGGGAGCCGCGGGAGCGCGGCTCCCGGGAGCCCGCGGAGGCGCTCTTTCGAAGGTGGGGGCGATAGCCCGGTTCTGAACCGGGGTATCGCCCCCACCTTCTTCACGCGGCCCCGTGATGGCACCGGTGAGGGCGATAGCTCGACGCATAGCCGGGCTATCGCCCCCACCCGCTCACGTCGAGGGTCCGCCCCCGTACACGCAGCGCACCCGTCCCGGCCGGATGTCGGTTCCTCGTGCTCTCCTGAGGCGGGGAAGGATGAGCGGACGCCGCGCCAGACTCGATGCGGTGATCGCCCGGCTCGGCAGCGCACAACATGGGGCGGTAGCCCGCCGACAGATCATCGCCTCGGGCGGGACCGACGACGACATCGCGCTTCGCGTCGCCCGTGGGAGTCTGCACCGCCTCCGGTTGGGGGTCTACGCCGTATCCGGGTCCCCAGCCACGTGGGAGCAGGACCTCATGGGCGCGTGTCTGGCGGTAGGTCAGGACGCCGTCATCGGCGGACCCACCGCTGCTGCCCTCCACGGACTGCTCCGGGTGGCGCCCAACCGCATCGAGGTGTGGGTCCCCGGGCCGCGCAGGGTCCGCCGCAGTGACCTGATCGTCCGCCGCTGCCGCGACCTGCGCGAGAAGGACGTCACACGGGTGGATGGGATCCCATGTCTGTCCGTGACTCGGACGCTCATCGCGCTCGCCTCCCAGCTGGACGTCGCGACGCTCGAAACGGTCGTGGACGACGCGCTTCGCCGGAAGATGACCAACGTGGTGCGGCTGCATAGGAGGATCGAGGAGCTCGGCTCGGGAGGCCGGAAGGGTCTCCCGGTGCTCGCGCGGATGGTGGGATCACGCCGCGCGGGCGTCCACGACAGCGAGCTGGAGAAGCGGTTCGTGGAGGTGCTGCGCAGGTACAGGATGCCGCTCCCCGAGTACCACCCCAAGATCACCCTGGACGGGAAGACCTACGAACCTGACTTCCTCTACAGGGCGGCGCGCATCTTCATCGAGACGGACGGACTGAAGGGACACGCGTCGCGGGCCGACCTCGAGTACTCGAACCGGCGTCAGAACGCGTTCGTGAAGGCCGGCTACCGGCCGATGCGGTTCACCTGGGCGGACGTTGAGGAGCGTGGCCTGCAGATGTGCAAGGACCTGGCGGCCGCCGCGCACCTCCCGTGGGAGCCGCCACCCGGGCTCGCATCAGGTCGGTGAGGGCGATAGCCCGGACATATGCCGAGCTACCGCCCCCACCCAGCGGATGACGCGGCCTGCAGCTCGGGGTGAGGGCGATAGCCCGGCCATACCGCTAGCTATCGTCCCCACCCCGGGAGCCCCTCCCGCGGCTCCCGAGCGAGAAGCCTCCCATGGGCGCGGAGTGGCACACTGGGCTCCCGCGCGCCAGGAGGGTCTCCCGTGAGCGACACCACGAACGGCACCCACGGCTCCCGCACGGCGATCCGCACCTGTCCACTCTGCGAGGCCACGTGCGGCCTGCAGCTCACCCTGCGCGGCCGCACGGTGACGGAGGTCCGGGGTGACCCCGACGACGTGTTCAGCCGCGGCTACATCTGTCCGAAGGGGGCGGCGTTCGGGGAGCTCGAGGCCGATCCGGATCGGGTCCGGACGCCGCTGATCAAGCGCAACGGCTCCCACGTGCCCGCCACCTGGCAGGAGGCGTTCGAGGAGATCGGCCGGCGGCTCCCACCGATCCTCGAGGCGCACGGGCGCGACTCCGTGGGCGTCTACCTGGGCAACCCGAACGTCCACAACCTGGCCGGCACCATCTATGGACGCGTCCTGGTCACCGCGCTCGGCTCCCGCAACCTGTTCACCGCCTCGACCGTGGACCAGATGCCTAGGCAGGTCGCGGGCGGGCTGATGTTCGGGACGGGCCTCTCGATCCCGATCCCGGACATCGACCGCACGGACCATCTCCTGATCCTCGGCGCGAACCCCTTCGCGTCGAACGGGTCGCTGCTCACGGCTCCGGACATCCCCGGCCGCCTCCGCGCCATCCGTCGGCGCGGCGGGAGGATCGTGGTCGTGGACCCTCGCCGCACCCGCACGGCGAAGGAGTCGGACGAGCACCTGTTCATCGTCCCGGGCACGGACGCGCTGTTCCTGTTCTCGATCGTCCACACGCTGTTCGACGAGGGCCTGGTCTCCCCCGGCCGTCTGCTCGGGTTCACGAACGGCATCGAGCAGGTGCGGGCGTCTGCGGCGGCGTTCCCGCCGGAGCGCACGGCGCAGGCGACGGGGATCGACGCGGCCACGACGCGGCGCGTGGCGCGCGAGCTGGCCGCCGCCGAGCGCGCGGCCGTCTACGCCCGGATCGGGACGTGCACCCAGGAGTTCGGCACCCTGGCCTCCTGGCTGGTGGACGTGGTGAACGTCCTCACGGGCAACCTCGACCGTCCGGGCGGGGCCCTGTTCACGAAGCCGGCCGCCGGGAGCCCGACCACGTCCGGTATCCCGGGGCGCGGCAAGGGCCTCTCGATCGGCCGAAGGCACAGCCGGGTCCGGGGGCTCCCGGAGGTGATGGGGGAGCTGCCGGTGGTCTGCCTGGCCGAGGAGATAGAGACGCCGGGCGAGGGTCAGATCAGGGCGCTGATCACGGTGGCCGGCAACCCCGTCCTGTCCACGCCCGACTCCGGACGCACGGACGCCGCCCTGGGCTCCCTGGATTTCATGGTGAGCGTGGACATCTACCTCAACGAGACGACCCGCCACGCGGACGTGATCCTGCCCGGCCAGTCCGCCCTCACCCGTGGCCACTACGACCTGGCCTTCTACGTGCTCGCGTGCCGCAACATCGCCAACTACTCCCCTCCGGTCCAGCCGCTGGGTGCCGACGAGGTGCCCGAGCACGAGGTGCTGCTTCGCCTGGCGGCCATCGCCGCCGGGCAGCCCGCCGATATCGATATCGACCCGCTGGACGAGATGGTCGCCCGGGAGGCGCTCCGGCGCGGGGTGACGAACCCGCAGTCGCCCGCCCACGAGGCGGACCCGGAGGAGATCTGGGAGGCGGTGGCGCACCGGCGGGGTCCGGAGCGAGTGCTGGACATCCTGCTGCGCACGGGTCCGTACTCGCTCACGCTCGAGGAGCTGGAGCGCAACCCGCACGGGGTCGATCTGGGACCGCTCGAGCCCCGGCTCCCCGAGGTGTTGAAGACGCCGTCCGGACGGATCGAGCTGATGCCGGAGCCGATCGAGCGGGACATCCCGCGGCTGCTGTCCGCCTTGGACCGCCGACGCGACGGCGAGCTGGTCCTGATCGGCCGCCGCCACGTGCGGTCGAACAACTCCTGGATGCACAACGTAGGGTCGCTGAACCGGGGGTCGAACCGGTGCACCCTGCTCGTGCATCCCGAGGATGCGACGAGGCTGGGCCTGGTCGACGGGGGGGCGGCGCTCGTCGGCTCGGAGGCGGGCCGGATCGAGGCGACGGTCGAGGTGTGCGACGAGCTGATGCCCGGCGTGGTCAGCCTCCCGCACGGGTGGGGCCATGCGGGGACGCCGGGTCGCGTGCAGTCGGCCCGTCCGGGGGTGAACAGCAACGTGCTCGCGCGCACCGACCTGATCGACCCGCTCTCGGGCAACGCCGTCCTGAACGGGATCCCCGTCACGGTGGCGCCGGTCATGGCGCCGGTCTAGATGGACCTGGGGCTGCGCGGCAAGGTCGCGCTCGTCACCGGGTCGACGTCGGGGCTGGGGCTCGCATCGGCCCGGGCGCTGTCCGGGGAGGGGGCCTCCGTGGTGATCTGCGGTCGGCGCGGCGACCTGGCCGTTCAGGAGGCGGCGGCGATGCCGGGGGAGGGGCTGGGGCTCGAGGCCGATCTCACCGACCCCGCCACGCCCCAACGGCTGGTCGACGCGACCCGCGAGGCGTTCGGGACGCCCGATGTCCTGGTCTTCTCGACGGGGGGTCCGCCGCCGGGGACGGCCGCCGCCACCGAGGAGGGCCGCTACGAGGAGGCGCTGCGTCTCCTCGTCACCCCGCTCGTCGCGCTGTCCCGGCTCGTGCTGCCCGCGATGCGGGAGCGGGGCTGGGGGAGGATCGTCTACGTGACCTCGGCCGCGATGCGGGAGCCGATCGACAACCTGGTGCTGTCCAACAGCGTGCGACTGGCCGTCCACGGGTTCGCGAAGACGCTCGCGCGCGAGGTGGCGTCCGACGGCGTGACGGTGAACTGCGTGATGCCGGGGAGGCTCGACACGGACCGCGTGGGGGCGTTGGACGCGGCGGCGGCGCGGGCTTCAGGCCGGTCCATCGAAGAGGTGCGCGCCGCCGCCGCAGCCGCCATCCCCGCCGGACGCTACGGGGAGCCGGCCGAGCTGGGAGCGGTCGTGGCCTTCCTCTGCTCGGCTCCCGCCGGCTACGTGACGGGCGCGTCGGTCCCGGTGGACGGGGGCGCCCTGCGGTCGCACTGACCAGGGACGGATCACGTATGGTGGTCGCACCGCCGAGGGTTTGCGTAACCTCTGGCGTAGTCGGGGGCGAGGATCAGGAGGCATATGGACGGCGGTACCACCGGACCGGTCCGCGGCCGTCAGCGGGGCTCTCGCCACGGTGAGATCCTGGACGTATGCGTCGACCTCCTGCACGACCGCGGGTGCCGCGCCCTGAAGATGGACGACGTGGCCCGTGCTCTGGGCATATCGAAGGCCACCCTCTACGAGCACTTCCGGACGCGGGACGACCTGATCCGCACGGCCCTGGACCGCAGCTGCAAGCCTCTCCTCGAGCACCTGGAGTCGGGCGGAGCGCTCCGGGACGCCGTCACCTACCTGTCCAAGTGCGCGCTCGGGCTGGGGGAGACGGGGTTCAGCGGCTGCTGCTTCCGGGAGGTGGGATGTCCGTTCGGGGGCTGGGGAGAGATCGACGGCCTCGTGAACCAGCTCGCCTCCGCGGGGGCCGACCCGTCCGACGCGACCACGCTCGGGATGGCCGTCGTCCTGCGCGCTCTGATCGCCGCGGTCCTGTGGCACGCCCGCACCACGCAACGGCCCCTCACCGAACAGGACGTCGAGCAACTCACCGCTCGGGTCCTGTCCGGCATATGTGACTAGTCACATCGGGCCCCCCCGACTAGGCCCCCCGGGTCATGGTCCGCATGCCGGATCCGGGCGATGCTTCAGAGGACGGTACCCACGGAGGGGACGCCATGCAGGCCTGGACAGCGGAGGACCGGACGTACGCGATCGCCACGGCGCTCGCGTCGCTCGTGGTGGCCCTGCTCGTCGCGTCCAACTTCGGGCTGGTGGGCTCCCCGCTGACCAGGTTCGCCGAGACGCCGCCCGTCTCCGTGGGGGCGGGGCCCGATGTTCCTGCGGCGCCGGCGCCCCAACCCGTCCCCTCCCAGCCTGTCCAGCTC
>DATLFR010000079.1 GCA_035540895.1 Actinomycetota bacterium
CTCCTGGACGGGAGGGTCGATCACCACCTGGCGGACGGTCGAGGCCAGTACGAACTCGATCGCCTTGACGCGCTCCGCGTACCGCGCCCGGAGACCCTCGAGCTCCGCTCGCAGCTCCTCGGCTCCCGTGGCCGCGGTCCGTATCGTCTCGAGCTCCGAGCGGAGCCGGTCCGTCTCCTGCCGCAGCGAGTCACGCTCGGTCCGGACCCCCTCCACCTCGGTCGCTAGGGCCTCGTTCAGTGAGGTCAGGTAGTCGTCCTGGCTCTCGAGCTCGGCCATCCGCGACTCGAGCTGCGCGAGGTGGGCGTCGACCTCGGTCGGGCTGTAGCCGCGGAAGGAGGTGGAGAACCGACGTCTCTGCGCCGGATCGGGGGTCTCGACCGGCTCGGGTCCGGGGTCGACCGTCGGGTCGTCGAACGGTCCGGTCACGGGAGGACGCTGCGGAGTATCGCCTCGAGGATGTAGAGCACGACGAAGGCCAGGATCGGCGAGAGGTCGAACCCTCCGATCGGCGGCAACAGCCCCCGGAACAGCCTCAGGAAGGGGTCGGTCACGTCGTAGAGGAAGCTGAACACCGGCCGCAGCGCGGGCGGCGGGGCGACCGGCACCCAGGAGAGGAGTATGCGGGCGAACATGACCCCGCCGTAGGCGATCACGGCGAACAGGACGAAGTCGGAAAGGAGCTCCACCATCGGCTGACCGGCCCTAGAACTGGTTGAAGAAGCCGCGCTCGGACATGATCCGCTCGGTCTCTTCCGCCGAGACCTCCACGTTGGGCGGCGTCAGCAGGAAGATCTTCGGCGCGATCTGGCGGATGTTACCAGAGGCCATGTAGGTGAGCCCGCTGCAGAAGTCGACGATCCGCCGCGATAGGTCGGCGGCGGCTCCCTCGAGGTTCACGACCACCGGGGAGTCGACCCGCAGCTTGTCCCCGATGTCCTTCGCGTCGTTGAAGCTGCGCGGCTCGATCACGTGGATCCTCGGCACGGGGGGGATCACCGTGGGCGCCGACTGGATGGGGGTCGGCATCACCGGTGGGGGCGCCGTGGCTTCGACGGACGGCATCCGCCGGACGGCTCCCGTGTCCGGGTCGCCGCCGATGCGTCGCACCGTCTCCAGCTGCGGCGGCTCGGTCGCGTCGGTGATCGGCTCGAGCTCGTCGTCCTCCTCGACCAGCCCCAGGTACAGGAGAGCTCTCTTCCAGAATCCGGACATCGTCATCGCCTCCCGAAGATCGCCCGGCCGATGCGGACGAACGTGGCGCCTTCCTCGACGGCCACCTCGAAGTCGTCGGTCATGCCCATCGACAACTCCTCCAGTCCGACATCGCGGACGCGATCACGGAGATGCCTCGCTTCGGCGAACATCCATCTCACATCTTCCGGGTTTTCCACCATCGGCGCCATCATCATGAGGCCGCGGGGGCGGACGAGCGTGTAACCGAGGATCGTGTCCAGGAAGGGTCGGAGCTCCTCCGGCGGGAGCCCCTGCTTCGTCGGCTCACCCGAGACGTTCACCTCGACGAGCACGTCATAGCTCCTCCCCGTCCGCGAGGCCCGGGCCTGGAGCGCCTCGACCTCGTCGGTCCGGTCCACCGAGTGGATCAACGTCACCTCGTCGAGGTAGCGCACCTTGTTCGTCTGGAGGGGGCCCAGGAAGTGCCAGCGCGGCTCAGTGGCGACCTCGCGGCCCTTGTCGCGCAGCTCCTGGGCCCGGTTCTCACCGAGGTCTCCGACCCCGCAACGGACGACGTCGTCGACGGACGACGCCGGGAACCCCTTGGACACGGCGACCAGCGTCACCTCACCCGGATCGCGTCCGGACCGCTCGCACGCCGCGGCGATCCGCCCGCGCACCTCGGCCACGGCGTCCGCGACGCTCATCGCAGGGCGGCGACCAGCGCCTGCCGGCCCGTGCGGCCGGCGTCGCGGCGGTGGGAGAAGAAGAGCTCAGGGTGGCAGGACGTGCAGAGCCGGGCGGCGTGGAAGCTGGCCACGCCCGCCTGCCGCGCGGCGAGCTCGGCCGCGGTCCAGAGGTCGACGTGGCGCTCGTCGGTCACGGGAGCCGGCCCGAAGCGCTGGGTGAACGCCTCGACGACCTCCGGCCCGACCTCGAAGCAGCACGGTCCGATGGCGGGCCCGGCCAAGGCCTCCTGTGCTCCCCCCATCGCCTCGACCGCGTTGCCGACCACCCCGGCGACCAAGCCGCGCCACCCCGCGTGGACGGCGGCGATCCGTCCGGGCGCGCCCAGGAAGATGGGGACGCAGTCCGCGACGAGGATCGCGATGGGGCGGTCCGGGTGCGACGTCCAGAGGGCGTCCGCCTCGTGCCGGCGGGACCGGGAAGCCTCCACGGCCGCGGCCCCGTGAACCTGACGGACCCGTCGCCACGTTCCGCTCGTCCCGAGGGCGTCGGACACGAGGTCGCGGTTGCCGACCAGCTTCTCGTCCGGACGTATCCCGTCGAGCTCCTCCTCCATGCGCCAGGACAGGTTGAGGCTGGAGAGAGGACCGGAGGACAGACCGCCCCTCCGAGTCGTGAACACCGCCCGGGCGTGGGGCGTCTCCGCCCAGAGCAGAGGCATGGCGGCTCCCACCCCTCGATGGGTCCTCCAAACGAAACCGGCTCCCGCGGGCGGGAGCCGGTCCGAGATCCCTTGCTGCTGGGTCACGCGCGCTGGAGGAAGTCCGGGATCTCCAGGTCGTCCTCGAACCCCTCGCCCGTGGCGGCGGGGCTGTCGGAGAACAGGTCCTCCTCGTCCTCGTCGTCCTCGTTCGTGAACGGTGATGCCGCGGTCGCCGCCGCCGCCGCGGGCTGCTGCGCCCACTCGCGTCCCTCGAACCCCGCCGCCACCACCGTGACCCGGACGCTGTCGCCGAGCGCCGAGTCGATGACCGCACCGGTGATGATCGTCGCCTCCGAGTGGGTGGACGACGTGATGATGTCGGCCGCCTCGTTCACCTCGAGCAGCTTCAGCTCGTCTCCACCCGAGATGTTGAGCAGCAGCGCCCGCGCCCCGTCGATCGACGACTCGAGGAGCGGAGAGGAGATGGCACGACGAGCGGCCTCCGCGGCCCGGTTCTCGCCGGACGCCTCGCCGATGCCCATGAGGGCCGAGCCGCGGTCCTGGAGAACCGTGCGGACGTCCGCGAAGTCGAGGTTGATGAGGCCGGGCGTCGTGATCAGGTCGGTCACGCCCTGCACCCCCTGCAGGAGCACCTCGTCGGCCATGCGGAACGCGTCGAGCAGGTGGGTCTCCTCGTCGCTGATCTGGATCAGCCGGTCGTTCGGGATGATGATGAGCGCGTCGACCTTGTCCTTCAGCTCGGCGATGCCCGCCTCCGCCTGCATGGCCCGCTTGCGTCCCTCGAACTGGAAGGGTCGCGTCGCCACGCCGATGGTGAGCGCACCGAGGCTCTTGGCGATCTCGGCGACGACGGGAGCTCCCCCGGTCCCGGTACCGCCGCCCTCGCCGGTGGCGATGAAGACCATGTCCGCACCCTTCAGCGCTTCCTCGATCTCGTCGCGGTGATCCTCCGCCGCCCGGCGCCCCACGTCCGGGTCGGCGCCCGCGCCGAGGCCTCGGGTCAGGTTCCGACCGATGTCGAGCTTGAAGTCGGCGTCCGACATCAGCAGTGCCTGGGCGTCGGTGTTGATCGCGATGAACTCCACCCCGCGCAGCCCCGCCTCGATCATCCGGTTGACGGCGTTCACCCCGCCCCCGCCGATCCCGACGACCTTTATGACGGCGAGGTAGCTCTGCGGCAAACCGGCCATGGGACTTCCCTCCTTATCGCCCCGGTACCCACGCCGACCGGCGTTCGCTGCGGGCTCGACTCAACATAGACAACACACTTAAACACTCTGCATCTCTTGTTACGGGTTAGCAACGTTACCTCAGGCTCAGGTGAGCGTCAATGCTCATGCGCACAAGCCTCAGCCTGACGTGGAGCCGCGATCGGCGTCTAGGGGCGGGGAGTCGGACGC
>DATLFR010000080.1 GCA_035540895.1 Actinomycetota bacterium
GTCTCGGGGGGTGCCTCCTCGGGGAGCGTGTCGGACGACTCCCGGAGCGCGGTGGGGGCCACCGGTCCGGGCGAAGGGGTCTGCGCTATCGGAGCGACCGCCGCCGGCATCACCGTGGACGACGCCTGCGCGCTGAGGTACGCCTCCTTCTTGTCCGCCTCCCGGATGACGGCGTGGATCCCCTCGGTCCGCTTGCGGTGCGCCTCGGCCGTCGTCTGCTTGGCCGACTCGTCCGCGTCGTCGACGAGCTCGGGCGGCGGCTTCACGTGGTGCTCCCACTGAGCCAGGACGGGCATCTCGTGGATCAGCCCCTCGTAGGTGTAGGCCGTGTACTCGAACGCGGGAGCCCAGTGCAGCGCGTCGAACGGACAGACCTCCACGCAGATCCCGCAGTACATGCACAGCCCGAAATCGATGGCGAAGCGGTCCAGCGCGTTGACCGGCTTGCGGCGGCCCGGCTTCTGCTCCTTGTGTCCTTCGATGTAGATGCACCAGCAGGGGCACTCCTTCGAGCAGAGCATGCAGACCGTGCAGTTCTCCTCGAGCAGGGCTATCACCCCGCGGAACCGGGGAGCCAGTTCTATCCGCTCCTCCGGGTAGTGGACGGTCACCGCGCGAGAGAGCATCGCTCGGAGCGTGACCTTCATCGCCTGGAGCAGCCCTACGGCGGGGAGGCGGAACCGGCGCGGCCGCTGCCTGCGCTCGACCTCCCGGATCGTCGCGTCGCTGTGCTCGGTCTTCACGTCAGCACTCGATAGAGGCCCACGGCCAGGATGTTCGCCAACCCTACCGGGATGAGCAGCTTCCACGCGAACCTCTGGAGCTGGTCCTCGCGCATGCGCGGCATCGTGAACCGGACCCAGATGAACAGGAAGCAGAGGACGGACATCTTCACGAGGAACCACCCGATGCCGACGACCCACTGCAGGTTGGTCGGGACGAGGTCCGCGCCGGGTCCGTGCCATCCGCCCATGAACATCACGACCATCGCCGCGGCCAGCGCGAGGATGTGGGCGAACTCCCCGATGAAGAAGAACAGGAACCGCATCCCCGAGTACTCGGTCATGACGCCGGCGATGATCTCGGACTCGGCGATGGGCATGTCGAACGGCGGCCACAGGACCTCCGCGAACGACGCGGTCAGGAACAGGAGCATCGCCACGAGCCCGAAGGGGGTGAACATGAACCAGAGCCCCTCCTGGGCCTCCACGATCCGCGTCAGGTTGAGGCTCCCGGCGAGCATGGCGATGACCGCCGCGGAGAAGACGATCGGTAGCTCGTACGCGATGATCTGACCGACCGCTCGCACCCCCCCGACGAGCGAGAACTTGTTCGCGGACGAGGCGGCGGCCATGACGACCCCGATCGCCCCGATCGCCGAGATGGCGAGCAGATAGAAGAGCCCCAGGTCGAGGTCGGCGCCCACGACCCCCGGCCAGACGGGGATGACCGCGAACAGCATGATCGAGGGCACGAGGACGACCAGGGGCGCCAGCCGGAAGACGGGCGCGTCCGCCCGGGCGGGGATGATGTCCTCCTTCTGGGCGAACTTCAGGAACTCGGCGATGGGCTGTCCGACGCCGTGGAAGCGACCCGCATACATCGGGCCGACCCGGCTCATGATGTGGCTGTGGATCTTGAGGAAGGCGTAGAGGAAGACGGCGAGCAGGGGCTGGACGGCCAGGAAGATCAGGACGGCGGCCGCGACCGACTGAAGGGCGGGGGGCAGGCTCGTCATCGGATCATCCCTCGAAGGAGGCGCCCGGCCATGGCTTCTCGACGCGGGGCGCGAGCTCGAAGTCGCGACGGAGGGGGTACCCCTCGAACCAGTCGGGCAACAGGAGGCGGGCGAGGCGAGGGTGCCCGTGGAACACGATGCCGAACATCTCCCAGGCCTCCCGCTCGTGCCAGTCGGCTCCTCCGTACACCGGGACGGCCGACGCGACGCGCGGGTTGTCCCGCGGGATGTCGCAGCGGACGGTGACCTTGAGGTCGTCCTCCATCGAGTACACGTGGTCGAAGACCTCGAAGCGGTTGTCCCCCGGCCAGTCGATCGCCGAGCAGAACGAGTAGAAGGTGAAGCCCATCCCCTTCAGGACGGCGAGGATGTCCACCCGGTGCTCGGCGGCGTACCTGACCCGGAGCTGCCAGTGGGCCGACTCCGCTTCGGAGATCGCGTCCTGCGGGAGGGCCTCGCGGAGGGCCCGCTCGACGTCGTCGAACGTGCGGGTGGTCGTGTCCAACCCGATCAGGCCTCCACCCGCTGTTCGCCGCGCCACTTGTCGCGGACCGACTCCTGCTGGATCAGCTCCTGGAGCTTCATGACGCCGTCCAGGAGGGCCTCCGGACGCGGCGGGCACCCCGGGACGTACACGTCGCAGGGGATGTACTGGTCGACTCCCTTCGCCACCGAGTAGGAGTCCCAGTACGGACCGCCCGAGTTCGAGCAGGAGCCGAAGCTGATCACGTACTTGGGCTCGGGCATCTGCTCGTAGACCCGGATGATCGAGGGCACCATCTTGTCGACGACGGTGCCCGCCACGATCATCACGTCGGCCTGACGGGGGGAGGCCGGGAACGGGATCACGCCGAACCGCATGATGTCGTGGCGCGGCATCATCGCCGCCGCCATCTCGATCGCACAGCAGGCGAGCCCGAACTGAAGCGTCCACAACGAGTACTTCCGGCCCCAGTTGAGGGTATGGACCAGCGGCTTGGGCAGCTCGACCGATTCCAGCAGCGACCTAGGCATCTACACCCACTCCAGGATCTTGCGCCCCCAGGCGTACGCGAGCCCGAAGGCGAGGATGAGCACGAAGAGGATCATCTCCACCACGGCGAACAACCCGAGGCGCTCGTACACCAGCGCCCAGGGGAACAGGAACACCGCCTCCACGTCGAAGATCGCGAACAGGAAGGCGAAGATGTAGTAGCGGACGTTCGGCTGGGTCCAGGTCGTCCCGATCGCGTCGATGCCGCATTCGTAGATCAGGAGCTTCTCTCTCGTGGGCCGGACCGGTCTCAGCAGCCTCCAGAGCACGAACGTCCCGACGCCGAACCCCAGGCCCACGACGCCGAGCATGGCGACGACGCCGTAGTTGACGTAGTAGTCCGTCAATCGCCCTCCTGAGGCCCGCTTGTGAACGGCTTCTCAAGTATAGAGCGGCCGGGTCGTGGTTCCGGCCCCCGGCCAGGCGTCATCCTAGCGCACGCCTGTGCGGCGGTGAGGAGCGGCGGAAGCGGTCCGTCACGGGTTGCCTCCCATCCGGAGCCCGCCCGCGCTCGGCTCGGGCGAGGCTCCGGCAGGCGCGAAGGACGCGGCCCGCTGCGCGAGGTCCAGGAGGGGCCCGGGCAGGACACCCGAGGCGAGCACGCCGACCAGGCAGATCGCGAGGGCGACCCGTAGCCCCACGGCCGGCGAGGGGGTGGGTTGCTCGTCCCCCTCGAGCGGGTCCTGCATGAACATCACGACCGCCACCCGCACGTAGAAGAAGGCGGCCGCCACGCTGCCCAGGACGGCCACGACGGCCAGCCACGGGTAACCCGCCCGCACGACCGCCATGAACACGTGCAACTTCGCGAAGAACCCGCCCGTCGGAGGGATCCCGGCCAGCGCGAAGAGGAACAGGGCGAAGAGCGCCGCGGCGGCGGGATGGCGGACCCCCAGGCCGGAGAACTTGGCCAGGTGGGTGCGCTCGGGGCCGTCGCCCCCGAAGAGCATCAGGCAGCCGAACGCCCCGATCGTCATGACCGTGTAGACGGCCAGGTAGAAGAGCACGGAGGCGACCCCGGCGCGAGTGGCGGCGATGACGCCGAGGGCGACGAACCCGGCGTGCGCCACCGACGAGTAGGCGAGCATCCTCTTCAGGTCGGTCTGGGCGATCGCCAGGATGGAGGCGAACACGATCGTGACGGCCGCGAGTACGACGAGTGGGGGCCGCCAGTCCCAGCGCAGGTCCTGCATGGCGACGACGAACACCCTCACGAGCGCGGCGAACGCGGCCGCCTTCGTCCCACCCGCCATGAAGGCCGTCACCGGGGTGGGGGCTCCCTGGTAGGCGTCGGGCGTCCACATGTGGAAGGGGACGAGGGCGACCTTGAAACCGAGCCCCACGACGAGCAAGGCGGCGGCCACGGCGACGAGGCGGAACGACTCGAGGCTGGCCGAGCCCGTGAGGGCGCCGAGGTCGAGCAGGTTCGTGGTGCCCGCGGCGCCGTACACGAACGCCGTCCCGTAGAGCAGGAAGGCCGAGGAGAACGCCCCGAGGAGGAAGTACTTCATGGCCGCCTCCTGCGACTCCAGCCTCGACCGGTCGAAACCGGCCAGGACGTAGATGGCCAGGGACAGCAGCTCGATGTTGATGAAGACGAGGATGAGGTTGGTCGACACCGAGAGCATCGTCATCCCCGCCGTGGACAGCAGCAGGAGGGAGTAGAACTCGCTCCGCTCCATGTCGCGCGGGGCGAGATACCCGGGAGCCATGAGGACGGCGAGCATGGCGGCGAGGAGGATCACCATCCTCACGCCCACGCCGAACCTGTCGACCGCGACCATCTCCGCCAGGGCGGCGCCGGCTCCCTGGTCCCACTGGGCGGCGGCGGCGACGGCGGCGCCCGCGATCCCGCCGAACGCCAGGACGGCGTGCACCCGCGGCCGGACACGCGGCCAGATCGAGTCCAGCAGCAGGATCACCATGGCGGTGACCGCGAGGACGATCTCCGGGTACAGCGCCTGCCAGCGGTCCGCGCCGGTGGCGGCGACCTGGGTCATCGCATCACCCCCTGGAGGGCCTGCTCGACCGCGGGCTGCATGCGGGCGAGGAACGGCTGCGGCCACACCCCGATGAGCACGATGAGGGCCACCAGCGGGTAGACGACCACGCGCTCGCGCACGGTCAGGTCCTTGAGGACCCGGTTCTCGTCGGTGACGGCCGGTCCGTGGAAGACCCTCTGGTAGGCCCAGAGGAGGTAGAGCGCGGCGAGCACGACGCCGGACGTGGCCACCACCGCGGCGAGACGATGCGCCTCGAACGTACCCAACAGGATCAGGAACTCCCCGACGAAGCCGTTGAGGCCGGGGAGACCGAGCGAGGAGAGCGCCGCTATCAGGAACACGCCGCCGAAGACCGGCGCGACGCTGCTCAGCCCACCGAAGTCCTCGATGGCGCGGGTGTGGCGGCGCTCGTACAGCATGCCGACGAGGAGGAACAGCAGTCCGGTCGAGAGCCCGTGGTTGACCATCTGGAGGGTCGCCCCCTGGGCGCCCCGGAGGGTGAACGCGAACAGGCCGAGCACCACGAACCCGAGGTGGCTGACGGACGAGTACGCGACGAGGCGCTTCAGGTCGCGCTGGACGACCGAGACCGCGGCCCCGTAGACGATCCCGATCACCGCGAGGGTGATGAGGATGGGAGCGGCCTCGCGCGCCACGTCGGGGAAGAGCGGGATCGCGTATCGGATGAACCCGTACGTGCCCATCTTCAGCAGGACCCCGGCCAGGATCACCGAACCGACCGTGGGTGCTTCCGTATGGGCGTCCGGGAGCCAGGTGTGGACGCCGAACAGGGGGACCTTTATCGCGAAGCCGAGCGCGAACCCGGCGAACAGCCACCGCTGCGTGGAGGGGTCGATGGACCGGGCCGCCTCGATGAGCGCGTTGTACTCGAAGGTGGGCGGAGCCCCCCCGGCCTGACCCTGCAGGTGCAGGACGATCACGGCGACGAGCATGAGGAGCCCGCCGAACATCGTGAACAGGAAGAACTTCACGGTCGCGTACACGCGCCGCTCGTAACCCCAGATCCCGATGAGCAGGTACATCGGGATGAGGACCGCCTCCCAGAAGACGTAGAAGAGGACCAGATCGATGGCCAGGAAGACGCCGAGCACGGCCGTCTCCGTGGCGAGCAGCACGATCACGAACTGCTTCAGCCTCCTCGTGTGGTTCCACGCGGCCACGAAGCAGAGGGGGAACAGGAACGTGGTGAGCAGGACCAGGAAGAGGGAGATGCCGTCGACGCCGAGCGCGTACCTCACTCCCAGCGAGGAGATCCACTCGTGCGACTCGACGAGCTGGAACGACCCGTCACCCGCGCGGAAGGTCGCGAGGATGGCGACCGAGACCGCGAAGGTCAGGAGCGACCAGAAGAGGCCGAGCCCGCGCAGCACGGCTCCCGATCCGCGTGGGACGAGCGCGACCGTGAGCGCCCCCAGGGCCGGGAGCCACAGGACCGCGGAGAGCAGTGGGAGGTCCGTCAAGGCATACCTCTCAGGGCGAGCCACGCCACCAGTGCCGCGGCGCCCGCGGCCACGCCCACCGCGTAGTTGCGGACGAGGCCGCTCTGGACCCGTCTCCAGGACCCGGCCGCTCCCGTCACGACGCTCCCTATCCCGTTGACCGCTCCGTCGATGACGCGTCGGTCGACGACGTAGGCGGCGAACGTCGCCAGCAGCCTCAGGGGGGCGACGATGAACGAGGCGTAGATCTCATCGACGTAGAACTTGTTGCGCACGATGGTGTTGACGGGTCCGAGCCGGCCCCGGACGGTCTCCCGGCGCGAGGGGTCCGCCGCGTAGACCCACCAGGCGCCGAGGATAGCCACCGCGGTGACGGTCCACAGCAGCAGCGGGACCCCGAACCCTTCGCCGTGCTCGGACTTCCCGACCACGGGAGCCAGGAACTGGTCGAGCCAGAACGGGCGCGGGAACGGACCGGGCAGGTTGAGGATCCCTCCGATGGCGGCCATCACGGCGAGGCCGACCATAGGCAGCACCATGGTGGGTCCGGACTCGTGCGGGTGCGTGCCCTCCGACCACCGCGGGGAGCCGAAGAAGGCCAGGAAGAGGAGCCTGCTCATGTAGAAGGCGGTCAGGGCCGCCGCGACGACGGCCGCCGCGAAGAGCACCGTCCGATGCTCGTGCCACACGGCGGCGACGATGGCGTCCTTCGAGAAGAATCCGGCGAACGGCAGCACGCCGGTGATCGCGCCCCAGCCGACGAACGTGACCGCGAAGGTGGCCGGCATCGCCTTGCGCAGCCCGCCCATCCGGTCGAGCGAGGTCTCCTCGGCGAGCCCGTGCATGACCGAGCCCGCGGCGAGGAACAGCAGGGCCTTGAAGAAGGCGTGGGTGATCAGGTGGAACATGGCGGCCCCGTAGGCGCCCACCCCCGCAGCCAGGAACATGAACCCGAGTTGACTGACGGTCGAGTAGGCCAGGACCCGCTTTATGTCGTCCTCGGCCATCGCGAGGACGGCGGCGAAGATGGCCGTGGAGACCCCGACGACCGCGACCACACCGCCCGCGGTGTGGGACAGCTCATAGAGCGGGTTCAGACGCACGACCAGGTAGACACCGGCCGTGACCATCGTGGCTGCGTGGATGAGGGCCGAGACCGGGCTCGGACCCTCCATCGCGTCCGGCAGCCAGACGTACAGCGGGAGCTGGGCCGACTTGCCGACGGCGCCGGCGAAGAGCAGGAGTCCGGCGGCGGTGGCGGTCCCGACGGCGATGTTGCCGGTCGTGGCCGCGCGCAGCACGCCGCTGATGTCCAGGGTCCCGACCGCGGTGAAGAGCAGGAAGATGCCGATCAACAGTCCGGTGTCCCCGATGCGGGTGACGAGGAACGCCTTCTTCGCCGCCGATGCGGCGCGTGGACGTTCGTGCCAGAAGCCGATCAGCAGGTAGGAGCAGAGCCCGACGCCCTCCCAGCCCGCGAAGAGAAGGAGAAGGTTGTCCGCCAGGACGAGGACGAGCATCGAGAAGACGAAGAGGTTCAGGTAGGCGAAGAAGCGGCTGAACCGGGGGTCGCCGTGCATGTACGAGGTGGAGTAGACGTGGATGAGGAAGGCCACGCCGGTGACCATCACGCACATGAGGGCGGAGAGCTCGTCGAACCGGATCGTCACGCCAACGTCGAGCTGACCGATCACCGCCCAGTCGTACGCGTGGAGGACATGTGCCCGGGCTCCGTGTCCACGCCCGAGCAGGGCCGCGAAGCTAACTAGCGCGGCGGCGAACGCGACCAGGACGGCCGCCGACCCGACCAGGCCGGCCGTCCGCCCCATCCGGCGGCCGGCGAGCAGGAGCACCACCGCGCCCGCGAGCGGGGAGAGGAGGATGAGCCAGACCGGGTCCATCAGGTCACCACCGCAGGAGGGACATCTCGTCCACGTTCGCCGACAGGCGCCGCCTGAAGATGGCGACGATGATCGCCAGACCTATCGCGACCTCGGCCGCCGCCACGATCATCACGAAGAGCACGATGACCTGTCCGTCCATGGAGCCGTGCATCCGGGCGAACGTCACGAACGCCAGGTTCACCGCGTTCAGCATCAGCTCCACGCACATGAACAGGACCAGGGCGTTCCGACGCATCAGCACGCCGCCCACCCCGATCATGAACAGGAGCATCGAGAGCATGAGGTAGTGGCTCGTCGTCACCGGCTCGTTGCGGACGGCGATCGCCACCCCCAGGACCACGAGGACGAGCAGGACCAGTCCGAGGAGCAGCGGCTTCCCGGACCGGGTGCGGTCGCGGTCCGCGACGTTGGAGGGGGGCGCGACGGGAGCGCTCATCGCTCAGACCTCCGCCTGGCGAGCAGCAGGATCCCGATGGCCGCCACGAGCAGCAACAGGGCCGTCACCTCGAACGGGAGGAGGTAGTCGCGGAAGAGCTTCTGTCCGAGTGCCTCGGGGGAGCCGAAGTTCTCCGGGAGGGCCCCGGGGGACGCGGTGAGCGCCGGGATGGCGAAGGTCGCGCTGAGACCCGCGATCAGCGGGATAGCGATCAGGACGGCGAAGGTCAGCTGTCTGCGCTGCAACGGTCTCGGCTCCATCAGCGGCTCGGACCGGTCGACACCAAGGAGCATGATGACGAAGAGGAAGAGCACCATGATCGCCCCGGCGTAGACGATGATCTGGGCGACGAACAGGAACTCCGCCTCGAGGGTCAGGAACAGCCCGGCGATCGCCCCGAGGTTGACCACCAGCAAGAGGGCGCCGTGCACGGAGTTGCGGGAGAACACCATCCCGAGCGCCGCGCCGAGGGCCAGCGCGCCGAAGACCACGAACAGCGTCATCAGCCGCCGCCGCCTTCCTCACCGTCGGCCGGCCGGCGGCGCGGGTTCTCCGACGAGAGCTGCCACGTCGGCTCCTGCGCGCCTCTCCACGTCTCCTGCGGGAGCCACACCACGGGGACCTCGGGGTTGTCCTCGGAGTTCCCCTCCAGGTCGCCCCGGAGCGAGCCGATGCCGGGCTGCTCGTTCGTCCCCACCGGCACCATCATCGGGTCGCCCCGGTAGCCGAACCGCTCCCGCTCGAGGTCGGGCGGGGGGGTGAGCAGGTCCTCCTTGTCGTAGATGAGCCGCTGACGCGACGCGTCCGTCATCTCGAAGAAGGTCGTCATCGTGATCGCGTCCGTCGGACACGCCTCCACGCACAGACCGCAGAAGATGCATCGCAGCATGTTGATCTGGTACACCGCCGCGTACCGCTCGCCGGGGGAGACCGGGTTGTCCGGTGGGTTCTGGGCGCCGATGACGAGGATCGCGTCGGCCGGACAGGCTCCCGCGCACAGCTCGCATCCGATGCACTTCTCGAGCCCGTCGTCGTAGCGGTTGAGGATGTGCCGGCCGTGAGCGCGGGTGAACGGCTCCCGCTTGCGGTACGGGTACGGGACCGTGACGTCCCGGCGCACGAGCATGTGCTTGAGGGTCACCCACATCCCGCGTCCGAGCGCGAACAGCCCGTCGAAGGGCGACGCGTCCACCGGCCGGGGGATCCGGCTGATCCTGCGGCTCATGGCTGCTCCCTCAGGTCTTCGGCTACGACGCCGGGCTCCGACGGCTGCTCCTCGACGGAGCGCGGCACGCGGACGCGCCGGGCTCCCGTCGTCGGGGGGCCGTCCTCGGGCTCCCGGGCGGGCACGAACATGCCGAGGACGAAGAGGGCCACGACGATCCCGCCCACGATCAGGAACCAGCGCTCGGCCGGGACCACCTGAGCCACGGCGCTGAAGGGGACCCAGAGCAGCCCTATCGGGATGAGCCACTTCCACCCCACCGACATGAGCTGGTCGTAGCGGAGGCGGGGCATGGAGGCGCGCAGCCAGAAGAACAGGAAGACGAAGACGAAGGTCTTGAGGACGAACCACACCGTCGGCCACAACCAGGGGAGCACGTCGAAGCGGGGGCCGAGCCATCCTCCCCAGAACAACGTCACGGCCACGGCGGAGATGGTCACGATGTGGAGGTACTCCGCGAGGAAGAACATGGCGAACTTCACCCCGGAGTACTCGGTGTGGTACCCGGCCACGAGCTCGGTCTCGGCCTCCGGCAGGTCGAAGGGAGCCCGGTTCGTCTCGGCGATCCCCGCGAGCAGGAAGATGACGAAGGCGGGCGACTGAACGAGGATGAACCAGCCTCCCTGCTGGGCCTCCACGATGCCTCGCGTCGACATCGTGCCCGCGTAGAGGATCACCGGGATGACCGCCAGCCCCATCGCGATCTCGTACGAGATCATCTGCGCGGTCGATCGGACGGCTCCCATCAGCGGGTACTTCGAGCCCGACGACCATCCGGCCAGGGCGACGCCGTACACCGACAGCGACCCCATGGCGAGGAAGAACAGGATGCCGACGTTCAGGTCGACGACCTGCAGGGGCATCGTGCGCCCGGCCACGGTGATCGTGTCCCCCAACGGGACGACCGAGAACGACAGGAACGCCGGCACCATCGAGATGATGGGCGCGAGCGTGAAGACCACCCGGTCGGCCGAGGACGGGATGATGTCCTCCTTCATGAAGAGCTTCACGCCGTCGGCGAGGCTCTGGAGGACCCCGAACGGTCCCGCCCTGTTCGGGCCGATGCGCGACTGCATGTCCGCGATGATCTTGCGCTCGGCCCAGATCACGAGCATCACGAGCACGAGGACCACCACGAAGACCACGAGGACGCGCGCGGCGTCCAGCCCGACGGAGACCCAGTCGATGCCGTTCATGCCGGCTCCACCGCCGCGGCGGGCGCTTGGTCGTCGACGGAGAGGAGCTCCCGCGCGCCCACGCCCGGCTGCGCGTACGGGACGAAGACGACGCCGGGTCGTATATCGGTGGTGACGCGGGCGGGGACGACGATCGCGCCGTGGCGCGTGCGCACGCGGACCGCCGCGCCGTCGGCCACCCCTGCCGCCTCGGCGTCCGCCGGGTTGATCTCCGCGAACCCGGCCGGCGTGAGGGCTCCTATGGCTTGCGTGTGCCGGACGCGCGACCCCTGGTCGTAGAGCAGCCTGTAGGTGAGGAGACGGAGCTTGAGGTCCGGGTCCCCCGATGGGACCCGTGCCTGGACGCGCGACTCCCCGCCTCCGAACGGCGGCGCCTCCCGGTCGAGGAGCGCGTCGAGCTCGCCCCGGACATCGGCCAGCCTCCGGCATCCGATGGGCCTCCCCAGGCGGCGCGCGGCCTCGCCGAAGATCGCGTAGTCGGCGCGGGCGGATCCGGGCGGGTCGACCGCCTTGTGGATGGTCTGCCGGCGACCCTCCCAGTTGGTCAGGGTGCCGTCGCGCTCCGCGAACGCGGCCGCAGGCAGGATCACGTCCGCGAACTCGACCTGGTCGTCGGCCTGCACGTCCTGCAGCACCACGAACCTCGCGCCGTAGAGGGCCTGGGCTCCCAGGCGGGAGTCGGGCGTGTCCAGCACGTCGGCGCCGGCCAGCCATAGGACCTCCAGCGCGCCGGACGCGGCCCGGCGCAGGACGTCCACCGCGCTGGCTCCTGGCGCGTCCGGGACCTCGGCTCCCCACGCGGCGGACAGCTCCGCGCGATCGGAGGCGTCGTCCACCCTGCGCCAGCCGGGCAGCAGTTCGGGGTGGGCCCCGGACCGGAGGGCACCGTACTCGCCGGAGCGCCGCGGCGCCCAGCCCACCCTCGCCCCCAGCACCTCGGCCACGGCCCGCCAGGCGCGCACCGCCTCGGGGTCGGCCGCCAGCCGGGGGCCGAGCACGATGACGGAGCGGGCGGACTCGCGGAGGGCGGCCGCGAACCCGGACACCTCCCCAGGCGCCAGGCCGCACCCGGACGCGAGAGCCTCAAGGCCGCCCGCGACGGGCTGGCCCAGGGCCGCGGTGAGCGCGGCGCCCACTATCGCCTCCGTTCCCGGGAGCGGTTGCAGGTGCCCCCGGACGAAATCTCCTCCCGCTATGCGCCTCGGGTGCACGAAGGACACGCCGAGCCCGTGCTTCGTGGCGGCCGTCCGCAGTCGCAGGAACACGATGGGGAGCTCTTCACGCGCGTCGAGGGAGACGAGGACGACATGTCCGGCCCCGAGCAGGTCGTCGTAGGTGAGCTGCGGGGTCGTGGGAGCCTCGACCGACATGCCTCCGTCGAGCCGGAAGTCCACCGAGTTGGTCCGCAGCACGAGCCGGGCGAACTTCTGGGCTGCGTAGGCGTCCTCGTCGCAGAGGGACCCGCCGACGAGCAAGGCGGCCGCATCCGGGTCTCCCCTCTCCACGAGGGGGCCGAGCCGGTCACCGAGGAACTTGAGGGCCTCGTCCCACGAGACGGCGGTGAGCTCTCCGTCGCGGCGCACCCACGGCTGGGTGATCCTGCTGGGCTCGGAGACGTAGGCGTGTCCGAAGCGGCCCTTGTCGCAGAGCCACTCCTCGTTGACGTCCTCGTTGGTGAACTGCGACGCGCGGACGAGCTGTCCGTCGGCCACGCGGACGGCCAGGTTCACGTTGCACCCGCAGGCGCACAGGTCGCAGACGGAGGCTGTCTGGTGCAGGTCCCAGGGCCGTGCCTGGAAGCGGTAGGGGGCGCTCGTGAGCGCACCCACCGGACAGATCTCGATCGTGTTCCCGGAGAAGTACGAGTCGAAGGACTCCCCGGGGAACGGGTAGATGTAGGCCCGCGCCCCACGCTGCATCGTGTCGATCATCTTGTCGCCCGAGATCTCGTCGCAGAACCGGGTGCACCGGTAGCAGAGGATGCACCGCTCCCGGTCGAGGTTGACGAGTGGGGAGATCGGCACGGGCTTGGGGAACCGGCGCTTCGGCTCGATGAAGCGCGTCTCGTCCGAACCGTAGTCCTGCGTCTGGTCCTGGAGCGGACACTCGCCGCCGCGGTCGCAGATCGGGCAGTCCAGCGGGTGGTTGATCAAGAGGAACTCGATGACACCCTCCTGGGCGTCACGGATCTCCGGGTTCGTGAACTGGGTCTGGACGACCAACCCGTCGCGGACCTGCATCGTGCACGAGGTCTGCGGCTTCGGGGGGCCGCCCTCCACATGGACGAGGCACATCCGGCAGGCCCCCACGGGGTCCATCCGCGGGTGCCAGCAGAAGTGGGGGATGTAGATGCCGGCCCGGCGCGCGGCAGCGATCACGAGCTCACCGGGCTCGCAGACGATCTCGCGCCCGTCGACGGTGATGGTGATCGTCGTCTCGCGTGTCTCCAACTCAGCTCCTGAGCGCGCTCGCGACGGGCCTGCTCGGGCACCGACGCTCGGTCACGTGGGCGACGTACTCGTCGCGGAAGTACCTCAGGCTCGAGGTGAGCGGGGCTCCCGCGCCGTCCGCGAGCACGCAGAGCGTCTTTCCGACCATGCGCCCGGTCACGCTCTCCAGGAGAGCGAGGTCCTCCATGCGGCCCTCGCCGACCTCGATCCGCCTGAGGATGTTGGTGAGCCAGTACGTCCCCTCTCGGCAAGGCGTGCACTTCCCGCAGGACTCGTGCTCGTAGAACTCCATCCACCGCAGGACCGCCCGGACGATGCACATGTCCTCGGGCAGGACGATGGTGGCTCCCGTCCCGAGGATCGATCCGGCCTGGGCGATGGATTCGAAGTCCATCGGCACATCGAGGTGCTCCTTCGTGAGGAGCGGCGTGGAGGAGCCTCCCGGCGCGAAAGCCTTCATCCCTCGTTCGGTCAGGCCGCCCGCGATCTCGAGGACCTCGCGCACCGGCGTCCCCAGGGGGATCTCGTAGTTCCCTGGGCGCCTGACCGCACCAGACACGCTGAATACCATCGTCCCGGGCGATTGCTCGGTCCCCCACTGCCGGAACCATTCCGCGCCGTTGCGGACTATCGGGCCGCAGGCGGCCAGCGTCTGCACGTTGTTCACGACGGTGGGCGACGCGTACAGGCCCTCGACGGCGGGGAACGGGGGACGGGTGCGGGGCATGCCCCGGTACCCCTCGAGCGATTCGAGCAGTGCCGTCTCCTCGCCGCAGATGTAGGCACCGGCGCCCCGGTGCAGGACGATGTCGATACCGAACCCGCTCCCGTAGACGTCCTGTCCGAGGTGGCCGGCGGCGTACGCCTCGGAGAGGGCCTGCTCCAAGCGCTCCTTCGCGAGGAGCATCTCGCCGCGCAGGTAGATGAACGACAGGCGGGAGCCGATCGCGTAGGAGGCTATCGCTATGCCCTCGAGGAGCGAGTGGGGGTCGACCTCCATGATCTCCCGATCGTGGAACGTCCCCGGCTCCCCCTCGTCTGCGTTACAGACGACATAACGCTCCTTGGGTGAGTCCTTCGGGACGAACGACCACTTCCGGCCGGTGGGGAAACCGGCCCCTCCGCGCCCGCGCAGCCCCGAGGCGTCCACGACCGCGATGACCTCCTCCGGCGTCATCTCGGTGAGTGCCTTCCGCAGGCCTTCGTACCCGCCCGTCCGGGTGAAGACATCGAGGGTGTGGCCGTCCGTGAGGTCACGGCGCGAGTAGATGACCGTGGGGGTCTCAGGCATCGGCGTGCTCCCCGACCGCGCCGGCCTTGCGGAACTCGTCCAGGATCTCCTCCATGGGCGTGCCCGCACGCAGGGAGGCCACCAGCTGCTCGGCCCGCTCCGGGGTCAGCTGCGGGATGTCGCGAGAGTTGAGTTGGGCGATGGGAGCCCAGTCGCAGAAGGCGAGGCACTCCACCGGCTCCCACGACATGAGCCCGTCCTCGGTGGGCTCGTTGGCTGGCCCGATGAGCTCCTTCAGCTTCTCGGCCGTCTCGTCGGCTCCCCATACGGCGCACGAGACGTTCGTGCAGAGGCTGATCAGGTACCGCCCCGGGTTGCGCATCTTGAACATCGAGTAGAAGGTCGCGACCCCTGCGACATCGGCCGGGGTCAGATCCATGACCTTCGCGACCTCCCGGATCGCCTCGGCAGACAGGTAACCGACCTCGTCCTGCGCCTCGTGCAGCACCATGATCAGCGCCGAGCGCTTCCTCGGGTAGCGCGACATGAGCTCCTGGGCCCTGTCGTGGAACGCCTGTGAGAGCGCCATCAGCGGTCCACGTCTCCCATCACCGGGTCGACCGAGGCCAGGACCGCGATGACGTCCGCCAGCAGGTGGCCCGTGCACAGCCGGGGGAGCGCCTGGAGGTTCATCAGCGAGGGCGGCCTGATGCGCACGCGCCAGGGCCGGCCACGTCCGTCGGAGGCGACGTAGTACCCGAGCTCGCCGCGCGGCGACTCCACGGCGACGTAGGCCTCGCCCTCGGGCACGTGGGGTCCGTCCGTGTAGAGCTTGAAGTGGTGGATCAGCGCTTCCATCGAGACGTTGATGCGGTCCCGCGGTGGCGGCATGAGCTTGCCCTTGGCGCGCACGGGTCCGGACGGGAGCCCGGCCAGGGCCTGCTCGACGATCCGCAGGGACTGCCGCATCTCGGCCATCCGGACCGCGTACCGGTCGAAGGAGTCGCCCGCCTGGCCCACCGGGACGTCGAAGTCGAACCGGTCGTACGGCAGGTAGCCGGCCGCGACGCGCAGGTCGTGCGGTACCCCGGACGCCCGCAGCATGGGACCGGTCACGCCGAGCGCGATGGCGACGTCGGGCTCGAGCACCCCGATCCCCTTGTTGCGGCTCACCCAGATCGGGTTGCCGGTGAGCAGCTCCTCGTACTCGTCGATCCTGGCGGGGATCTCCGTGACCGCGCGCCGGATCATCTCGTCGGCCCCCACCGGGAGGTCCTGGGCCAGGCCTCCGGGCCGGATGTAACCGTGGTTCATCCTGGTGCCGGTGATCGCCTGGAAGATGTCGAGCAGGATCTCGCGCTCGCGGAAGGCGTAGGTGGCCATCGACAGCGCGCCCAGCTCGAGCCCTGAGGTGGCGAGCCAGACCAGGTGGGAAGACACCCGGTTCAGCTCGCACAGCAGGACCCTGAGCCACTGCGCTCTCGGAGGGGGCTCGACGCCGGCCAACCTCTCGACCGCGACCGAGTACGCGGTCTCGTTGAAGAAGTTCGAGAGGTAGTCGGCCCGGGTGACGTCCATCGGGACCTGCATCCAGTTCAGCGCCTCGGCGGTCTTCTCGATGCCGGTGTGCAGGTAGCCGATGATCGGCTCGACGGAGACGATCGTCTCCCCTGCGAGCTCGACGCGGAGCCGGAGCACGCCGTGAGTCGACGGGTGCTGCGGGCCCATGTTCACCCGCATCGTCTCGCCCTCGATCCAGATGTCCCGGACCTCGGGGTCGGCCGGTACGCGCA
>DATLFR010000081.1 GCA_035540895.1 Actinomycetota bacterium
GTGGAACTGGACCCCCACCAGGCTGCCCCGCTCGATCGCGGAGCAGAACGTCTCACCGTAGGTCGTGGTCGCCGCGACGTGGTCGGGCTCGGGACAGACGTGGAACGAATGTACGAAGTACGCCTTCTCGCCCGGCTCGACGGCCGACAGCACCCGGGCCCCCTCCCGGACGGAGAGGTCGTTCCACCCCATGTGCGGCACCTTCGGCGCGCGCAGCCGACGGACCGTGCCCGGCACGACCGCCAACCCCCGCTCGTCGGGGTCCTCCTCGGAGCGTTCGAAGAGGAGCTGGAGCCCGACGCAGATCGCGAGCAGGGGACGGTCGGCGTCCACCCAGTCCTTCAGCGCGGCGTCGAACCCCGTCTCCCGCAGGTTGCGGGCACCCGCCCCGAAATGGCCCACGCCGGGCAGCACGACCGCCCGCAGCTCGTCGTGCAACGCGTCCGGGGTCTCGAGCAGCGCGACGTCGGCCCCCGCACGCTCGAGCGCCTTCGTCACGCTCGGCAGGTTGCCGAGCCCGTAGTCGACGACGCCGATCACTCCAGGACACCCTTCGTCGAGGGAGCCGAGACCCCCCCGGTCCGGGCGCACGCCTGGGCCAGCGCGCGGGCCAGCGCCTTGAACTCGCCCTCGACTATGTGGTGGGGATCGCGTCCGTCCAGCAGCCGCGAGTGCAGGGTGATGCCGCCCCGGTTGACCAACGCCCGCATGAACTCGTTCGTGTGGACGGGCTCGTACCCGCCGATGGCATCGGCCGGGACGGGGATGTCCCGGGCTAGGTAGGGACGTCCGGACAGGTCGAGCGCGCACATCACGAGCGCATCCTCCATCGGCACGGTCACCGAGCCGTACCGGACGATGCCGGCCTTGTCCCCCAGCGCCTGCTTCAGAGCGTCACCGAGCGCCAGCCCGACGTCCTCGATCGTGTGGTGGTTGTCGATCTCGAGGTCCCCGGTGGCCTCGACGCGCAGGTCGAACCCGGAGTGGCGGCCGAGCTGGTCCAGCATGTGGTCGAAGAACGGCACCCCCGTGGAGACGGACGTTGAACCGGAGCCGTCGAGGTCGATCTCGACGACGATCTTCGTCTCGTTGGTCTCACGCTCGATGCGCGCGCTGCGCGACGTCATGATCCTCCTGAGCCCGGGGCCCCTATCGTACGGCCACCCGCTCGGCGGAAGCCGACCGCCTCTAGACGAGCTCCCGCAGCCCAGCCAGGAACGCGTCGTTCTGCTCGGGCATCCCGGCGGTGACGCGGACGCACCCGTCGCCTCCCTCGATATGGGTCATGTCCCGGACGGCGATCCCGCGCGCGGCGAGGCCGGAGACGACGGCGTCGGCATCGGGAGCCCGGAACAGCACGAAGTTGGCCAGGCTGGGGTAAGCGGTGATGCCGTCCATCGACTCGAGCTCGGCGATGAGCCGGTCCCTCTCGGTGACGAGCAGCTGGACGTTCTCGAGCAGCCTCTCCCGGTGGCGCAGGACGGTGACCCCCGTGACCTGGGCCAGGGCGGACAGGCCGTACGGCATCCGGACCGCGAGCAGCGGCGCCAGCGTGTCCGGCTGCGCCAGGGCATACCCGATCCGGGCTCCCGCGAGTCCGAACGCCTTCGAGAGGGTCCGGACGACGATCACGTTCCCGAACTCCTGCAGGTGGTCGGTGAACGTGACGCCGGCGAACTCGTAGTACGCCTCGTCCACCACGACGAGCCCGGGTGCGGCGTGGGCGAGGGCAGCGATGTCCTCCGGGAAGGTGATGGCTCCCGTCGGGTTGTCCGGCGTGCAGACGAACACGATCTCCGGACGGAGCCGGTCGATCGCCTCGAGCGACGCCTCCAGATCGAGGAGGAAGTTGTCCCGACGCGGGACCGTCTCGATCCTCATCCCGGCCACGGTCGCCTGCAGCCGGTGCATCGCGTACGTGGGAGCGAAGAGCAGCGCGGTCCGTCCGGCCCCTCCGTAGGCGAGGCACGCGTTGAGGAGGATCTCGTTGGAGCCGGTGCCGGTCCAGATCCAGTCGCGCTCCAGGCCCGTGTAGGCGGCGAGCTCGTAGCGCAGCTCGAGCGCCTCCGGGTCGGGGTAGCGGTTGAGCTCGATCCCGGCGATGGCGTCGAGGACCTCGTCCAGAACGTCCTTCGGGGGCGGGAGCGGGCTCTCGTTCGCGTGGAGCCGGACCGGCGGCACCTGCGCTGACGGGCGGTACGGGCGCAGGGCGGCGATCTCGGGCCGGGGGTCCGGACGGGGCCGGCTCACCCCGGACCCTCCTCGAGACGGACGTGCAGGTCCTCGCGGTGTGCCTGCAGCCCCTCCGTCTCCGCGATGGTCTCGGCGATCGAAGCGTCGCGGAACAGGGCCTGGCGGGAGTAGGAGACGGTGTTGAGGGCGACGAGGAAGTCGCGCACCGACAGGCCGGACGAGAAGCGGGCCGTCCTCGCGGTCGGGAGCACGTGGCTGGGCCCGGCGCAGTAGTCGGACAGGGTGGCCGGCGTGTCCGCCCCCACCAGGACCGTCCCCGCGGCGTGAACCCGGTCGAGGAACGCCTGCGGCTCGGACGTGTGGATGCAGAGGTGCTCGGGCGCCAGCTCGTCCACCACCTCGGCGGCCTGCTCCAGGTCGCGGACGAGCACCGCGAGCCCGTGGTTCGCGAGCGCCTCCCGGATGGCGGCGGCGCGCGGGAGCCGTCGCAGACGGTCCCAGAGCTCGCGGAGGATCTCGGCCAGCAGCTCCTCGGAGGTCGTCACGAGAACGGCCGCGGCCTCCGGATCGTGCTCGGCCTGGGTCAGCAGCTCGGCCGCAGCGAACGAGGCCCGTGCCTGCGCGTCCGTGACGACGACGGCCTCCGACGGCCCGAACAGCCCGTCGATGCCCACCGTGCCGAAGACCTCGCGCTTCGCGAGCGTGACGTAGATGTTGCCCGGACCGCAGATCTTGTCCACCGCGCGAACGGTGGCCGTCCCGTACGCGAGCGCCCCGACCGCTTGGGCTCCGCCGATGCGGTAGATCTCGGTGATCCCGGCCACCTGCGCCGCGGCGAGGATCACGTCGGCCGGGGAGCCGGACGGGTCGGGGGGCGTGCAGAGGACGATCTCCGGGACGCCCGCGACCGTGGCCGGGACGGCCGTGTGCAGGACGGTGGACGGGTAGGCTCCCCGTCCGCCGGGCGCGTACAGCCCCACCCGCCTGATCGGCCGGAAGACCTGTCCCACGGAGGCGCCGTCGCGGTCCAGGGACCAGTCCTGCGGTCTCTGGGCCTCGTGGTACTCGCGGAGGGCGTCCGCCGCCGCGTGAAGCGCCTTCATCGTCCGCTCGTCGATGCGCGAGGCGGCTTCGTCCCGCTCCGCCACGGAGACCCGCAGACCGTCCGGGTCGAGCTCCACGCCGTCGAAGGAGGCCGTGTAGGAGAGGACCGCCTCGTCGCCGTCCTCCCTTACGTCTCCCAGGATCCGCCGCACCGTGGCGGCCGCCTTGGCCAGGTCGGGACGGTCCCACCCGCCGTGATGGCGGGTCAGGACCTCGGACGCGGCCGCGTCCGAGCGCAGGTCGACGACCTCGAGAGGCATAGGGCGAACAGAGTAGCGGCTCCCGTCACCGGTCCGGGCACGAGAAGGTGCCGGTGACGCGCACCGTACGCGGCGTGCTCTGCCCCGTGACCGCCATGGGAGCCGTGAACTCGCCGCTGCGTCGCCGGTCCGACAGCGTCACGCTCAGGGGCGTCTCCCTGGGGGCGGCCGAGACCGAGGAGTAGAGGACCTCCTCGTACGCGAGCTGGATGGCCACGACCTCGCTCGGGCCGTCGGTCCGGACCGCGAGCTCCCCGGGTGCGCCCACCTGCATGACGAAACCGTCCGGGACCGGACCGTCGGTCTCCCCGCGCACCACGGTCCCGGCTCCCACGCGGACCGTGTCCCGGTCGATCTCGCACTCGGCGTCGTCCCACCGCACCTCTTCGCCCTCGAGCTCGGCGACGACCTGCGCGGCGCCGCAGTAGGTGTGGGCCTCCGCCCCGTCCACCTCCCCC
>DATLFR010000082.1 GCA_035540895.1 Actinomycetota bacterium
CCATCACGCTGGGCGGCGCACAGCGCGGCCAGTACTCCGACACGGTCACGGTCACCGGCAGGCTGACCTCGTCCGGGGTCCCGCAGCCGAACCTCCCGATCACCTTCGACCTCGGCGAGACGAATGGAGGCCAGCAGGCGATCGCCACCACCGACTCGAACGGAGTCGCCACCGCATCCATGCGGCTCGCCCTGCCCCCGGCCCCCTACACGCTGACCGCCAGCTTCGCGGGAACCGACACCCTCGCGGCAGCGGTGGCCAGCCGGCCCTTCGACGTCCAGCTCGAGGACGCGGCGCTGTCGCTGGCCGTGAGCTCGATAGGTCCGGACGCCGTCCTGCGCGCCCGGCTGGAGGACGCGGACGACCCCGCCGCGAAGATCGCGGGCCGGACGGTCCGCTTCACGCAGGACGGGTCCGACGTGGGGAGCGTGAGCACGGGTCCGGACGGCACGGCCACCATCACGGTGAACGGGCCGCCGGCGGGAGCCGAGTTCGTCGCCCACTTCGACGGGGACATCTTCTACCTCCCCTCGACGTCGCCGGCCACGCAGTTCGACCCGACGCTCGTGACGATCACCCACGCGACCGACCCCATCCGCGACACGAACGTGGACAACGTCGGCGCGGCCGGGACGACGAAGCCGGGGGCCGCCGTCACCGTCACCTTCTCCGACGGGTTGCGCACCCTCTCGAAGGCGGCCTCGGTCTCCACCTCCGGCACCTGGAGCGCGACTGGCATCGACGCCCGAAGCCTCGCCAACGGGCCGGTGCTGGTCACCGCCACGGCCGTCACCCCGACGGGGACGGGACAGGCGCTGCGCAACGTGACGAAGACCTCCGCCGTGCTCGCTCCGTCGATCCGGATCCTGGACAGCTACGGGTACGTCGGACCGGCCCCGGACCCGTCGCAGACGAAGATCGTGATGGAGGTCACCAACAACGGACCGCAGGCCTCCAACCAGGTGGCCGTCAAGGTCACCGACGCGGCGGGCACCGTGGTCGACCTCGGCTCCCACGCGCTAGCCAACGGGGCATCGAAGACTCTCGAGGTGAGCGCAGCCGGGCTCGTGGACGGGCTGGTCGAGGCCACGGCGGCGATCGGGCAGGTGAGCGCGAGAGCGACGACGGTCCTGGACCGGGTCGTCCCCGCGGTCACCATCGACCCGCCCGGCACGCTGAGGTGGTCCACCCCCCTCGTGTCGAGCATGACCTTCACCGGAACGGCCACCGACCAGACCTCGCCGATCATGGTCGTCCTGGTCACGCTGAAGCAGGGCAGCACGGTGGTGGCCCAGCGCCACGCCGTGAAGAGCAGCAACGCCCGGTCCATCACGTGGAGCGCGAACCTCGGCGACATGTTCTACATGCCCGGCAACTACACGGTCGAGGCGAGGGCCCTCGACCACGCGGGCAACATGGGACCCACGCAGAGCGCCAGCGTGCTCGTTCTCTAGCGAGGCAACACCCCCGGCGTAGGAGTGGCGGCCCCCTCGGGGGCCGCCTCTTCCGTTGCGGGTAGGCTGTGCTCCGAGATCCGGAGGAGCGATATGGACTACATCCTCGACGCCGAGCACAACGAGTTCCGCAAGGTCGTCCGTCAGTTCTGCGAGACCGTGATCGCGCCGCGCGCGGCCGAGTTCGACGAGCGGGCCGAGTTCCCGACCGAGCTCGTCCTGAAGTGCGGGCGGCAGGGGTTCCTGGGGCTCCCGATCCCCGAGGAGTACGGAGGCGCAGGGGCCGACTACCTGTCCTACCTGATCTGCGTCGAGGAGCTGGCCCGGGTCGACCCGTCCATCGCGATCACCGTGGAGGCCCACCAGTCCCTCGTGTGCAACCTGCTCTTCCACTTCGGCTCCGAGGAACAGAAGAGGCAGTGGCTGACCCCACTCGCCCGGGGCGAGAGGATCGGCGCCTTCGGGCTGACGGAGCCGGGGGCGGGGTCGGACGCGGGCGGCACCAAGACGACGGCCCGGAAGGTCGAGGGCGGCTACGTGATCAACGGCACGAAGATGTTCATCACGAACGCCGGGACCGAGATCTCGCTGCTCACGATCTGCACCGCGCGCACGGAGGACGGCGAGATCTCCGCCTTCATCGTCCCGAACGGGACGCCCGGGTTCGAGGTCGGACGCAAGCTGCGCAAGCTCGGGTGGCACGCTTCGGACACCCGCGAGCTCGCCTTCGTCGACTGCTACGTGCCCGACGACCACCTCCTGGGGGAGCCCGGCAAGGGGTTCCGTCAGTTCCTCGCCCAGCTCGACGACGGACGCGTAGCCATCTCGGCCCTCGCGGTCGGGCAGGCCCAGGGGTGCTTGGACGCATGCCTCGACTACGTGAAGGACCGCCACCAGTTCGGACGGTCGATCGGGACGTTCCAGGCGATCCAGTTCAAGCTCGCGGACATGGCGACCCGCATCCACCACGCCCGCCTGGCCGTCTACCACGCCGGCCGGCTCCGCCAGGAGGGCAAGCCCTACAAGATGGAAGCCTCGATGGTGAAGCTGAACTCGACCGAGATGGCGGTCGAGATAGCCCGGGAGGCCGTCCAGGTGCACGGCGGGTACGGCTTCATCGAGGAGTTCCCCGTCGCCCGGTTCTACCGCGACGCCAAGGTCCTCGAGATCGGCGAAGGGACCTCCGAGGTGCAGCGGATCATCATCTCCCGCCAGCTCGGGCTCCCGCAGGGGGAGAAGGTCCGCGGGTCCTAGACCGGCAGGAGGGGCTGCGCCGGCGGCGAACCCCTGGGGCATGTCGTTGCGCCGCTCGTTGCTGCGGTTCGTAGCCCTGGGGGCCATGGCCTCTGCCGTGCTCGTGGCCTCGCCGCACACGGCTCCACCGCTCGACGCCGACGGGAGCCAGTCCTGCGACGTCCCGACTCAGAGGATCACCCTCTACGCCGAGGAGCTCCCCCGCGAGGACGGCCGCATCCGGCTCGCGTACGGGCTCACCCCCGACTCCGCATCGATCCCGGGGCCGACGATCGAGATGTTCGAGGGCGAGTGCGTGGCGATCACGCTCGTCAACAACGTCCGCGCCGCGACGCTGGCCGAGCTGCGGGACGACCCCCTGCTGGGTAGCCGGGACCCCAACATGCCGCTCGGGGTCTCCCTGCACGTTCACGGCGTGAAGTACACGGTCGAGTCCGACGGCACGCACGTGAGCGAGACGCAGAGCTCCATCGTCCCGCCCGACGGCGGCGTCCGCACCTACGTCTGGTACGCGGCCCCCCGGATAGCCACCGCGCAGCGCGTGACCTCTCAGGGGACGGCGGGCTACTGGTGGTACCACGACCACATCGCCGGGACGGACCACGGCACGGGTGGCCTCTACTCGGGGCTGCTGGGCGGGCTGGTGGTCCGCCGGGCCGGCGACCTGAAGCCCGACCGGCCGACCAACGTGGTCGCTTTCACGCCGAACCAGACGATCAACTTCAAGGCCTACCCCGACACCCCCCGCTTCACCGCGAAGGAGGGGGAGCGCGTCGAGTTCCTCGTGATCGGCATCGGCGACGAGTTCCACACGTTCCACCTGCACGCTCACACGTGGGCGGACAACCGCACGGGGATCCTGGCCAACCAGCTGGACGACACGCAGCTGATCGACGCGAAGACTATCGGACCGTCGGAGACCTTCGGCTTCCAGGTGATCGCCGGCGAGGACGTGGGGCCGGGGTCGTGGATGCTGCACTGTCACGTCCAGCTGCACTCAGATTTCGGGATGGTGACCTTCTTCGACGTCGAGCCGTCCGGGCTCCCCGCGACCTCCATCGGCGCCCCGACACCTGCGCCCCACGTCCACTTCGGGCGCCCTCGGACATGACCCGGCGCCGCCTGTGCGCCCTGCTCGCCGGGGTGCTCCTGGCCGGCGCTGCGCACGTCCCGCTGAGCGCTCAGATCTCCCAGAACGTCATCGAGATCAAGCAGTCCCAGTTCGTCCCCAGCGAGATCGCCATCCGGTCCGGACAGTCGGTGACGTGGCAGATGGCTCCCGCCGAGACGACCCACACGGTCACCTCGAACGACGGCGCCTGGCCCTCCCAGACGCTCAACCGGGGCGAGTCCTTCACCTGGGTCTTCCAGAACCGGGGCGTGTTCCGGTTCCACTGCCAGCTCCACCCCCACATGAAGGGGGCCGTCTACGTGGATACGGC
>DATLFR010000083.1 GCA_035540895.1 Actinomycetota bacterium
AGCAGAGCGAGCAGCACCGGGAACCCCAGGAGCAGGACGGCACCCGACGCGATCAGGCCGATGATGGCGATCGTGCCGGGTCCGAGCGCGAGCGCCGGCACCCAGAGGTCTCCGCGAGCCTGGTCCGTCTCGAGGTTGACCGCGTCCAGGAACAGCACCAGCGCGAGCGTGACGGTCGCCACGACCTCGAGGGCCGGGTCGTGGGGCTCGACCTGCAGGGCCCCCACGCCCCGAGGGCCGAGCAGGAAGCCCAGGCCAAGGAAGATCATCGGGAAGGACAGCGGCGCGCGTTCGACGATGCCCGCGGCGAGCGCGGAGAGCGTGAGGACCCCGGCCAGGAGCGCGAAGCCGCCCAGCAGGTCCACGGTCAGCGTTGGATGTCGGGGCCCCCGAACGCGGCGAGCTCTTCCCTGGTCGGGAGCCCGTCGCAGTCGCCCGGGACCGTGACCGCGTAGCTGCCCATATCCACCGCCTGCCGGAGCCGGTCCGCCGGCGCGGCCTCCTCGAGCCACCCGGCGAGGTATCCGGCGACGAACGCGTCCCCCGCGCCGACGGGGTCGACCACCGTCACGCGCCGCGCCTCCTGCGCGTAGACGCGACCGGCCGCGAGCGCGACCGCACCGGACTCCCCTGTCTTCACGACCGCCTCCTGGGCTCCCATCGCGACCAGCCGGGCGGCGAGCGCATCCGGCTCGGCCTGGCTGCCCAGGATCATCGACGCCTCCTCGGCGGTCGCGAAGACGATGTCGCTTCGGCCGACGAGCTCCCGCAGGACGGGCACCGCCTCGTCTGTCCCCCACAGGGCGGACCGGTGGTTCACATCGACGCTGATCAGGACATCCGCCTTCCGGGCGATGTCACAGGCGAGCCAGACGGCGGCCGCGGCCCTCTCGCTGAGGGCCGGCGTGATCCCGGTCAGGTGCAGGACGGCGGCCGACCGGATCAGGTCCGGGTCCAGGTGCCCGGCCTCGATCCGCGACGCGGCGCTCCCCCTGCGGTAGTAGACGACGCGGACCGTCTCCGAGGTCCGGCGCTCCTTGAGCATCAGACCGGTGGGTTCCGTGCGGGACCAGGTCACACCGCGGACGTCCACCTGCTCCGCCCGCAGGCGTTCCACGATCATCCGGCCCAGCTCGTCGTCTCCCAGCCTCCCGCACCAGGCCGACGCGATCCCGAGCCGGCGCAGGCCGACCGCCACGTTCGACTCGGCTCCAGCCACGGACAGCGAGAAGGTCCGGGCCGCGCGGAGCGGACCGACCTGCTCCGAGGTGAGCAGAGCCATGGCCTCGCCGAACGTCACGACGGAGGGCGCCGTCACCTGACGGCTCCGAGGACCGCGGCCGCCCGGTCGGCCAGCGCCCGCATATCGCCGGTCCGCAGCGCGTCCACGAGGAGCGAGGAGCCCAGCCCCACGGCGGCCGCCCCCGCGTCCAGGTACGCGCGGACCTCGCCGATCTCGACCCCCCCGGTGGGCACGAGGACGAGGTCCGGGAGCGGGGCGAGGATCTGGCGGATGAACGACGGGCCGTCCGGGCGGGAGGGGAACACCTTGCAGGCGGTGGCGCCGGCGCGGGTTGCGGCGACCATCTCCGTCGGGGTGGCCGTCCCCGGCACGGCGGGCACCCCCGCGCGCACGCACGCCTCGATCATCGCCACGTCCACGATCGGGGAGACGCAGAAGGCGGCTCCCGCGTCCACCGCGCGGCGGACGTCCCGCTCGTCGAGCACCGTCCCCGCACCCACATGCACCCGATCGCCGTGTCTGCGCCGCGCCTCCGAGATCGCCTGCTCGGCTCCGGGCGTCGTCAGCGTGACCTCCACGGTGTGCATCCCCGCGCCCACGACGGCGTCGATGGCGTCGGCGACCAGGGCGCCGTCGGACGCGCGCAGGATCGCGAAGACGCGCTGTTCGAGGAAGGCAGGCAGGTCGGGCACCGCTCCCAACACTAACCGGGCGACGGCGGGTGTACGGTACCCGGAGGTCCAGCGAGAGGAGGGGTCCATGAGGTCGGCGGTGCGGGCGATGGTGGCTCTCGGAGTGGTGGTCGGGGCGGCGTGGCCCCTCGCGGTCGGCGCGCAGGGGTCGCCGTCGGTGCGCATCACGGCGCCGCGGGACGGGGCGACGGTCCGGGGGCCGCAGGTGGAGGTCCGGGTCCAGGTGCAGAACTTCCGGACGGTGGACGGGGGGACGGAGGTCCGTCCGGGCGAAGGGCACGCCCACATCCTCGTGAACCAGCAGGCGCCGCGGCCGGGAGAGCCGGTCCCGCAGGGAGAGGGGTACGTCCACCTGGGGAGCGCGCCGTACGACCGGCGGACGATCGACCTGCCGCCCGGACGCCACACGCTCACCGCCGTCCTGGGAGACTCCGCGCACCGCGTCCTCGACCCGGTCGCGGCTCACACGGTCACCGTCACCGTGCAGGACACCTCCCCCGCCGCGCCGACACGGCCCGCGAACACCGGGGACGGCTCGCTCGCCAGCGAGGGTCCTCCGCTCGCGGTCGTGATGGTGCTGCTGCTGGGGCTGGGAGCCGTGGCCGCGCGAGTGGTGAGGGCGCGGATCTAGGCGGGTGTCCACGTTCGAGGGGGAGGTCCAGGAGCTCGCCCGCCGCATCACGCAGGCGGGAGCCTCGGAGCGCACACGCGTCTTCAAGATGTCGTGGGCGTCCGAGCGGATGCTCGACTGGGCGATGGCCAACCCCGCCTTCAAGACGCAGCTCTTCCGCTTCGTGGACGTCTTCCCCGCCTGCCGCGACGACGCCGACGTCCTCCGCCACCTCGAGGAGTACTTCGAGGGGGTCGACGCGCCGTCGCTCCTGGAGTTCGGACTCGACGCAGCGGCGCACGTCCCGTTCGGCCGGCGGATCACCGCGTCTATCGCGCGGCGCAACATCGAGCGGATGGCGAACCAGTTCATCGCCGGGTCCACCCCCGCCGAGGCGCTCCCCCGGCTCGAGCGGCTCTGGCGGGTCGGGGAGGCCTCCACCGTCGACCTGCTCGGGGAGAAGACGGTCACCGACGCGGAGGGCGAGCGATACGCGCAGCGCGTCCTCGAGATGATGGACGCGCTGGTCGCGGGGACCGCCTCCTGGTCCGACGACCCGCAGCTCGAGCGCGACCCGTGGGGGGATGTCCCTCGGGTGAACGTGTCCGTGAAGGCCACGGCGCTCTCACCGTTCTTCGCCCCCCTCACGGGAGACCGCGGGATAGAGGACGCCTACCGGCGGCTGCGGCCGACGCTCGAACGCGCCAGGGAGGCGGGCGCGACCGTCCATATCGACACGGAGCACTACGACGTGAAGGACCTGACCTTCGAGCTCGTCCGGCGCATCGGCGAGGACCACCCGGACGGACCGCAGATCGGGTGCGTCGTCCAGGCCTACCTGAAAGACTCCCACGACGACCTGGCCTCGTTGATCGAGTGGTCCGGACGGACCCTGCGCACCCCGCTGCAGATCCGGCTCGTGAAGGGCGCCTACTGGGACTACGAGACGATCCACGCGACGGCGGAGGGGTGGCCGGTCCCCGTCTACGAGGAGAAGGACCAGACGGACGCCAACTACGAGCGCTGCGTCGAGACGCTGCTCGACGGGGCCGGCCGGGTGCGTCCTGCGTTCGCGAGCCACAACGTCCGGTCGCTCGCGTACGCGATCGCGGCCGCCCGGGCGCGCGGGCTGCACGACACCGCCATCGAGCTGCAGCTCCTGTACGGCATGGCGGAGCCGGTCCATGCTGCGCTGCGGCGCTTCGGGCTCCGCGTCCGCGTTTACGCGCCGGTCGGCGAGCTCGTGCCCGGGATGGCCTACCTCGTCCGGCGCCTCCTCGAGAACACGTCCAACGAGTCGTTCATCCGGCACCGGTTCGCCGAGGGGAAGGCGCTCGACCAGCTGATCGCCCCACCCGACCCGGGCCCCCTGCCCGTCCTCCCCGCGCCGGAGCCGCTGGACCGGCTCACCGACCCGGACGCCGCACCCGACTTCGTGAACGAGCCGCCCGCCGAGTTCCGCCGAGGGGCGGTCCGCGACCGGATGCGCGAGGCCGTGGCCGGTGTCCGGCTCGGGTTCGAGGTGCCGGCGATCGTCGGCGGCGAGCGGATCCGGACCGCGGGCCGCATCGACTCGGTCGACCCAGGCGACCACGGCCGGCTCGTCTGCACGTCGGCGCGCGCCGGGACCGACCTGGCCGACCGAGCCGTCGAGCTCGCCAAGGAGGCGTTCCCGGCCTGGCGGAGCACACCCGCCCGGGAGAGGGGACGCGTGATGTTCCGCGCGGCGGCGACGATGCGCCGCCGGCGCCTCGAGCTCGCCTCGCTCATCTGCTACGAGGCCGGAAAGCCCTGGGCCGAGGCCGACGGCGACGTCGCGGAGGCGATCGACTTCCTCGAGTACTACGGGAGGCAGGCGATCAAGCTCTCCGAGGGGGTCCCCGTCCTGCAGCTGCCCGGGGAGACGAACACGTACCGCTACCAGCCGCGGGGCGTGGGAGCGGTCATCTCCCCCTGGAACTTCCCGTTGGCGATCCCCACCGGGCAGGTCGCCGCGCCGCTGGTTACCGGCAACTGCGTGGTGTTCAAGCCGGCCGAGCAGACCCCGGGCGTCGCCCTGCAGCTCGTCGAGATCCTCCACGCCGCGGGCTGCCCCCCGGATGTCCTCGCCTTCCTGCCCGGGATCGGGGAGGAGGTCGGCGCGCACCTCGTCGACCACCCGGACGTGTCGTTCGTCAACTTCACCGGCTCGAAGGCGGTGGGTCTGCGCATCGTCGAGCGAGCGGCGATCCACCGGCCCGGACAGGAGCACGTGAAGCGCGTGGTCGCCGAGATGGGAGGCAAGAACGCGCTGCTGGTGGACACCGACGCCGACCTCGACCAGGCCGTGCCGGCCATCGTCTCGAGCGCGTTCGGCTACGCCGGACAGAAGTGCTCGGCCGCCTCCCGGGTCATCGGGATCGGACCCGTCTTCGACGAGCTCGTGGACCGCCTCGTGGGAGCCTCCCGGGTGATACCCGTCGGACACGCCACGGAGATGTCCACCGTCACCGGCCCCGTCATCGACGCGGACGCGTACGAGAGGTTCGGCACGTACCGGGAGCTGGCGGACAAGGAGGGGGACGTCGTCCTCGCGCGCGATGACGTCCCGGACGGCGGCTGGTACGCGGGACCGACGCTCATGCTCACCGACAACCCCCGGTGCCGGACCGCCACCGAGGAGATCTTCGGACCCCTGGCCGTCGTCATGCGGGCCGACGACTTCGACCACGCCCTCGCCCTGGCCAACGACAGCCCGTACGCGCTGACCGGCGGGCTCTTCTCGCGCTCGCCGGTGAACATCAGGCGCGCGACCGAGTCGTTCCGGGCCGGGAACCTGTACATCAACCGCTCGATCACGGGAGCCCTCGTCGGGCGGCAGCCCTTCGGCGGGTTCGGCCTGTCGGGCGTGGGCTCGAAGGCCGGGGGCCCCGACTACCTGCTGCAGTTCGTGGAGCCGCGGGTCGTGACGGAGAACACGATCCGCCAGGGCTTCGCCCCGCTCGACGACTGAGCTAGATCTCGACGATCTCGCGCAGGGCGGCGGCGATGTCCGACGCCTGCGGGAGGATCGCGTCCTCGAGCTTGGGCTCGTAGGCCACCCACGTGTCCAGGGCCGTCACCCGCTTCACGGGGGCGTCGAGGTCCCAGAACAGGTTCTCGGTGATCCAGGCGGCGATCTCGGCTCCGAACCCAGCCGTCTGCGTGTCCTCGTGCACGACGACCACCCGGCTCGTCTTGCGGATCGACTCGGCCACGATCTCCTTGTCCCAGGGGGAGATCGTGCGCAGATCGATGATCTCGACCGACACGTCCTCCCGCGCGAGCTCCTTCGCCGCCTGCGCTGACCGCCACACGGTTGCCCCGTAGGTGACGACCGTGACGTCGTCGCCGCGCTGGACGTAGGTCCCCTTCCCGAACGGGATCACGTAGTCGTCGTCGGGGTAGGGGTCGCGGTTGTGCATCTGCCGGTACAGGTGCTTGTGCTCGCAGAACAGGACCGGGTCGTTCGCGTGGCGGAAGGCGTAGCGGAGCAGCCCGACCGCGTCGCGGGCCCGCGACGGGAAGCAGACGTGGATCCCGGGGGTGTGGGCGAAGATCGACTCCCCGCACTGGCTGTGCCAGATCGACCCGCCCTGGAGGTAGCCGCCGGTCGCCACGCGGATCACCATCGGCGAGCTGAAGGCGCCGTTGGAGCGCCAGCGGATGGTCGCCGCCTCCGTGCGTATCTGGGTCATCGCCGGCCAGATGTAGTCGAAGAACTGGATCTCCGGACACGGCCGCAGGCCCCGCACGCCCTGCCCGACGGCCCGCCCGATGATGTTGGCCTCCGCGAGAGGCGTGTTGAACACCCGGGCCATCCCGTACTTGCGCTGGAGCCCGAACGTGATGCCGAAGACGCCTCCCTTGCCGCGCACATCGGCCAGGACGTCCTCGTACGCGTCCGCCACGTCCTCCCCGAACACCCGGATCCGCTCGTCGCGCCCCATCTCGTCGTGCAGGGTGCGGTTGATGGCGTCTCCCATCGTGATCGGGTCGCCCTCGCCGCCCGGCTCCCCCTCCGTGATCTCGGGGGGGAGCGGGTCCGTGAGGTGGTGCAGCACGGTGGCCGGGTCCGGACGGGGGGCCTCCAGCGCCTCGCGGCCGGCCTCCGCCACGATCTGCTTGGCCTCCTCGCGGATGGCGGCCGCCTCCTCGGCGGTCAGCACGCCCGAGCCGACGAGCTCGTTCTCGAGCTTGTTGATCGGGTCGTTGAGCGCCTCCTCCTCGAGATCGGCCGGCGTCCGGTACTTCTTCTGGTCGTCGGACATGGAGTGCGAGTAGGGACGGGTCACCCTGGCGTGGATCAGCGCGGGACCCTCACCGGCCCGGACCCGGGCGATCGCCTTCGCTCCCTTGCGGCGGACCTCGAAGTAGTCGGTGCCGTCGATCTTCGTGACCGCCAGCCCCCGGAACCCGCGGGCGATCTCGGAGATCGGCGCGGGGAACTGGTCGTCGGATCGCACCGAGATGGCGTAGCCGTTGTCGGCGACCACGAACAGCACCGGGAGGTGCAGGGTCGCGGCCGACGAGACGGCCTCCCAGAACTCCCCCTCCGCGCAGGCGCCCTCGCCGATCGACATGTAGACGACCTCGTCGGGGTGAGCCTTCAGGTGCTTCAACCCGGGCCGGCGGATTATGTAGCGGCCCGCCTCTGCGCACCCGACGGCGGGGTTCGCCTGGGAGGCGGTGGCGCTCGACTGGGTGACGACGTTGCGGTCGGCGAACCCCCAGTGGCAGGGCATCTGGCGCCCGCCGGAGGCGGGGTCGTCGGCGGCGCCGACCGCCTGGCGGAGGATGTCCGCGGGCGACACCCCGAGCCCGAGCATGAGGGCGCGGTCGCGGTAGTAGGGGAAGAACCAGTCCTTCGTGTGGTCGAGGTGGCGAGCCAGACCCAGGTAGAGCGACTCGTGACCGGCCCCGGAGATCTGGAAGAAGACCTTGCTCTGCTTGTGGAGCGTGATCTCCCGGTCGTCCAGGAACCGCGACATGCAGGCCAGCTTGAAGTCCTGGATGGCCTCCTCGGCCGGCACACCCCGGTGCTTACCCACGCGCTCCCTGGTCTCCATCCGTCCTCCCCGCGAGATGTCGGCGTACCAGCCTATCCGACGAGGGGGGCCGGACCGCCCTACGGCGGGAGGGACCCGGCGACCGCGTGCAGGAGCGACTCCTCGACGGTGCGTCCGTCCAGGAGCGAAGGGACGTCGTTCTGCAGGATGGCGAAGGTGGTCCGGTCGTCGAACCGTCCGGCCAGCCCGACCACCCCGGCGATCCACCCGGTCTTGCCGGTCAGGCGGCCCTCGAGGGGGGAGCCGACGAAGCGCTGGTTCAGCGTGCCGTTGCGGCCGGCGACCGCCAGCATCCCGCCGAGCTCCCCGACCGCGTCGATCGTCTCGGCGAGGGTCCGGCAGGTGGCCCGGTTGCCGGGGTGGAGCCCGGACCCGTCCCTCAACCCCAGGCCCGCGACGTCGATCCCGGCCGCCCCCAGGACATCGGTGACGGCACGGGCGCCCGCCTCGGTCGTGGCGGACCGGTGGACCCTCAACCCGACCTCCCGCAGGATCATCTCGGTGGCCATGTTGTCGCTCGCCTTCAGGACCCCCGTCAGGACCGCGCGCAGCGGCGCCGAACGCACCTCGGCCACCAGGCCCGAGTTGGGCGGAGCGGCACCCATGACGGGCTCCGCCGTCACATGCACGCCGCGCTCGCGCAGGAGGTTCACGAACATGCGGGCCGTGTCCAGGGGCGGATCCGCGAGCGAGGTGCGCGGCGGTGTCCAGGTGCTCCACCCCCCGTTCACCGAGAGAGCGCTGATCGGGCTCACCGTCCCGTCGAGGTAGGACGCCTTCCACCCCTCGACCGTGCGGACGAGCTCATGGCGTGTGTCGTCGGCCCGCACCGTCCCGTTCACGCGCCGCACGCCGGCCGCGACGATCGAGTCGGCCAGCGCCGCGAGCGAGGTGGGGGGATGGTCCTGCCACCTGGGGGTCGTGGGCAGGTAGGCGGCGTAAGCCGGGGTGGCGAGCATGGGGTCGCCCCCGCCGACCAGCCACAGGTCGTCGACGGCGCCGTCCACCACGGGCGTCCCCCTGACGGTGGTCGTGAACCGGTGCTCCGGCCCGAGCGCGCGCAGCGCGGCCGCCGCCACGAGCAGCTTCTGCGTGGAGGCGGTCGCCAGCGGGGTGTCCGGCTGGTGGGCGGCCACGGTCCGGCCGTCCCGCCGTACGACCAGGCAGGCCTGGCGTCCGGCGAGTCCGGCCTCCGCGGCTGCCTGCACGGGTGTCCAGACCGGGCCGTCCGCCGGCGCGGCCACCGCCGCCGCCACCGGCAGCTCCGGGGCGGGCGTGGGAACGGGAGCCGCGACCACTCGCCGCGCCTCCAGCGCGGCGGGAGCGGCTGCCCGGCTCCCGAGGGTCCCGAGCGAGATGACCAGGACGACCAGGGAGACCGCCAGCGGACGGTTCGTGAACAGGCGCACGCTCTCTCTTCGGCCGGGTTGGGTCGGGGGTTAGCCGACAGGCAGGATATGCGTGCGGTCCACGGATGTACCGTATGCGCAGTCCGAAGGAGGTCATATGGACGACCGCGAGCTGGCATTCGCCCCCGCCCTGACCCAGGCCCGGCTCGTCCGGGAGAAGGAGGTCTCCCCGGTCGAGCTGGTCGAGCTGTACCTGCGGCGCATCGAGGAGCTCAACCCGGGCCTGAATGCCTACCTGACCGTCTGCGCCGATGAGGCGATGGCCGACGCCCGCGACCGGGAGTCGCGCCTGGGTGAGGGCGACCTGCCTCCGTTCTGGGGCGTGCCCATCTCGATCAAGGACCTCAACGAGACCGCCGGGGTGCGCACGACCTTCGGGTGCGCGGCCTACTCCGGCTACGTCCCCGCCCACGACGACGCAGTCGTGGCCCGGACGAAGCGGGCCGGGTTCGTGATGCTCGGCAAGACCAACACGCCCGAGTTCGGGACGACCCCCTGGACCGAGCCCCCGGCGTACGGACCCGCGCGCAACCCCTGGGACACCGACCGCACGACCGGCGGGTCGTCCGGGGGCGCGGGGGGCGCGTTGGCGGCCGGGCTCTGTCCGATCGCCCAGGGGTCGGACGGCGGAGGCTCGATCAGGATCCCTTCGTCCGCCTGCGGCGTCTACGGGATCAAGCCGTCGCGCGGCCGAGTCTCGGCCGCGCCGAAGCACTCGAGCCTGCTCACCCAGAACGGTCCGATGGCCCGCACGGTGGCCGACGCGGCGGCGTACCTCGACGTCCTGGCCGGGTACGAGACGGGAGACGCCTGGACGGCTCCCCCGCCCTCCCGTCCGTTCGCCGAGGAGGTGGGAGCCGACCCCGGACGTCTGCGCGTCGCCTTCTCGACCACGCCCCCTGCCGACGTCCCGGTCTCCCCCGGGAACGTGGAGGCGGTGCACCGCGCGGTGGCGCTGTTGGAGGAGCGGGGTCACGAGGTCGTGGAGGCGTCGCCCGCGTTCTCGGACGACCTGCTGCGCGACTTCCTGCTCATCTGGTACGTGGGCCGGGCCGAGGAGCGTGAGGACATGCCGCCCCCCGAGGTCCTCGACCCGGTGAACGCGGCGCTAGTCGAGCTCGGACGGGAGACGAGCGCCCCCGACTTCAGGTTCGCGTGGCACCGGGTCGAGCGGGACGTGCGACGGGTCGTCTCCTTCTTCGATGACTTCGACGTGCTCGTCACGCCGGTCTGCGCGACGCCGCCCCCGACCCACGGGCAGTACCGCGACCCGGACAACCCGCTCGTCGAGTTCTTCTCAGCCGTGAACTTCGTCCCGTTCAACGCGGCCTGGAACACGACCGGGCAGCCGGCCGTCTCGCTGCCCCTGCACACCGACGAGCACGGGCTCCCGGTGGGGGTGCAGGTCGTCGGGCGTCCGTTCGACGAGGCGACCTTGATCCGGGTCTCCGCGCAGCTCGAGCAGGCCGCCCCCTGGGCGGACCGGCGTCCCCCGGTCAGCTAGAGACGAGCTCGTTGAACCTCTCGACGAGAGGGGCGTCCTTCGGCTCCGGAGGCCGTTTCGTCAGCCACGTCTCCCGCTTGCGGTCGTTCTCGACGACGACCCAGTCGTAGCCGTACGTGCGGGGGCCCGCGAGCGCCGGCTCCGGGAGGAACCGGGCGTTCTGGAGCGTGGCCACGACGGCGTACCCGATCTTCGGCTTGCCCTGCCAGAAGTCGTCGTCGTGCTGCAGCTCGCTGCCCTTCGTGCGGTCGCGGAGCTCGCGGATGAACGCGTACTCCCCCTTCCAGGCGATCTTCACGGTGGCGCGGGCCACCAGCAGGGGTCCCATGCGGATCCAGACCACGTCGTCGGGGTAGACGCCCTGCTTGAAGGCGGGGCCGGGTCGGTCGCGCGCCTCGACGGCCACCGTGACCCGGGGGCGCCCGTCGCGCGCCTGGAGGTGCTCCGGCTGCATGATGACCACGTGGTCCACGCGCCAATGGTGGCACATGGCTGAGCTCACCTGGCTCGGCGTCCCCGCCGGGAGCCGGGAGTGGTCTCAACTCGGTTTCCTCGTGGACGGGGAGACGGTCCGGGTCGGCGACGTGGTGATCGAACGCGCGGCCGGTCCGGTCGCTTGGGGGTTCGAGGCGCTGCTGGACGACCCGGGGGTCCTCGGCGTCCCGACCCGAACCAGTCGCCGTCCTCAGGGACCTCCCTCTCCCCACCCCAACGCCGTGGACCGCGTGGACCACGTGGTCTACCGGGTCCCGGACCTGGACGCCGCGGTGCTAGCGATCCACCGGGTGCTGGGCCTGCGACCCAGGCGCCGGGCCCACCCGTACGGACCCGACGGCCCGGAGATGGTCTTCTTCCGGGCGGGACGGCCCGTCCTCGAGGTGATCGACGGCGCGGACTCCCCGGAGCTGTGGGGGCTCGCCCTGCGCACGGCCGACCTGGACGCGACGGTGGCCGCGGTCCGGGGCGCGGGCGGTGAGGTGGGGGACCCGAAGCCGGCAGTGCAGGGCGGCCGGATCGCGACGGCGCGCGGGACCGGGCTCCCGCTCGCGTTCCTGGAGCGCCCGGCGCGCTAGGGCCGGGCCAGCGCCAGGTTGGCGGTCAGGGGCATCTCGACCGTGTCGCCCACGGTGTACCGATCGAGCGTGTCGGAGATGTCGGCGGTGAGCGCCTCGACGATCTCCGCGCGCTGGTCGTCGGGCATCTCGAGCAGCTCGGGCATCACGGCCGCCGCGGCCATCATGGTCATGCCGACCCAGCGCGTGGCCGACGGGAAGCTCACCCCGTGGGTGACCTCCTCGACCTCGACGTCGGAGAAGCCGGCCTCCGTCAGCGTGGCGCGCAGCCTGTCCGGGTCGCCGAACGAGAAGGGGGTGGCCAGCGCTTCGAGGGGCGCATCCAGGTGCCTCGCCTCTGCGCGTATGAGAGCGTCGAAGAGCTCGTGACGGTCCAGCCCGCACCAGACGGCGATGGCCGCCCGGCCGCCGGGAGCCAGGACCCTGCGCATCTCCCCGGCCGCGGCCGCCCGGTCGGGGAAGAACTGGAGGCCCTGCTGGCACAGCACGGCGTCGAAGGGTCCGTCCGGCAGCGAGTCCGCCCCCGTCTGCACCCACCTCATGGGGGCCGGAGACGATGCGGCCACCTCCTGCGCGACCTGGAGCATGTGCGGGCTGATGTCGGCGCCGACCACCTCGCCGGAGGGCCCCACCCTCTTCGCCGCCTCACGCGCGACGATCCCCGTGCCGCACGCCACGTCGAGCACCCTCTCGCCCTCCCCGATCCCTGCGCGGTCGACGAGGATGGGCGCCCACCGCGCGAACATGCCTGGGACGAAGAAGTCCTCGTACACCTGTGCCGGGTTGGTCTCCGCAGCTCCCATGCCACCCTCCTGACCTCGTACCGGCTCCCATCATGGCGCCGCGGGAGGGTCCGGGAAAAGGCGGGGCCCGGCCCGCAACCCCCCGTGGGCCGGGCCC
>DATLFR010000084.1 GCA_035540895.1 Actinomycetota bacterium
GGGGTACAAGATCTCGGGGGGTCTGCACGGGGTGGGCGTCTCGGTCGTGAACGCGCTCTCGACCCGCCTGATCGCCGAGATCGACTCGTCGATCGACGGCAACCGGTACCGGATGGAGTTCCACAACGGCGGGAAGGTGAAGGCGAAGCTCGAGAAGGTCGGGCCGGCGCCGCGCGGCCGGACCGGTACCTCGATCACCTTCTGGCCCGACCCCGAGATCTTCCAGGCCGAGGGCATCGAGTTCCGCGGCCAGACGATCCGGGAGCGCCTCCAGACCTACGCGTTCCTGAACAAGGGGCTGGAGATCCGCTTCCGCGACGAACGTCCGGAGTTCGAGCACGAGGAGACGTTCCGGTACACGGGCGGGATCGTCGACTTCGTCCGTCACCTCAACCACGCCAAGGAACCGTTGGTGAAGAAGGTCGGCCACTTCGGAGTGGCGGAGCAGGACCAGGAGATCGAGATCGCGTTCCAGTGGAACACCGGCTACAACGAGGGCATCCACAGCTTCGCGAACGGGATCGAGACGACCGAGGGGGGGATGCACGAGGAGGGGTTCAAGAAGGGCCTGACGATGGTCCTCAACCGGTACGCGCGGGCCCAGAACCTGCTGAAGGAGAAGGACCCGAACCTCCTCGGGGAGGACATCCGCGAGGGGCTGACCACCGTCATCTCGGTCAGGCTGCGCGAGCCCCAGTTCGAGGGACAGACGAAGGGGAAGCTCGGGAACGTGAGCGTCCGGTCCCTCGCCGAGCGGGCCACCAACGAGAAGCTCGCCGAGTGGCTGGAGGAGAACCCCCCCGAGGCGCGCCGGATCGTCCAGAAGGCCGTCTCCGCCCAGCAGGCCCGCGTGGCGGCCAAGCAGGCCCGCGACACGTTGCGCCGCAAGTCCGGGCTCGAGGGGGCCGGCATGCCGGACAAGCTGCGCGACTGCGCGTCGGGGACGCCACCCGAGCGCGCCGAGCTGTTCATCATCGAGGGCGACTCGGCGGGCGGGACGGCCGTCCAGGCCCGCGATCCCCAGGTGCAGGCGATCCTCCCCATCCGCGGCAAGTTCCTGAACGTGGAGAAGGCGCGGATCGACAAGATGATGAAGAACGCGGAGGTCCAGACGCTGATCGCGGCGATCGGGGGCGGGGTCGGCAACGACGAGTTCGACGTGGCCAAGGCCCGCTACCACAAGGTGATCATCATGGCCGATGCCGATGTGGACGGGAGCCACATCCGCACCCTGCTCCTCACCTTCTTCTTCCGGCAGATGAGACCGCTGGTGGAGGCGGGCTACGTCTACATCGCCCAGCCCCCGCTGTTCTCCACGCTCGTGGGCAAGGAGAAGATCTACCTGAAGGACGACATGGCCAAGGCGGCCTTCCTGGCCGAGAACCCCAAGCACAAGCACGAGTTCGTCCGGCTGAAGGGTCTGGGCGAGATGGACTACGAGGAGCTCTCGGTGACGACGATGGACCCCGACCACAGGACCCTGCTCCAGGTGACGGTAGACCAGGCCGCCCAGGCGGACGAGATATTCAGCGTCCTGATGGGTGACGACGTGGAGGCCCGGAAGAACTTCATCGTCACCAACGCCAAGGACGTCCGGTTCCTGGACATCTGATCGCATGGCCAGACGCGGGAGCAGCGACGGGAACGGGTCCGGGGACGGACAGGGCACGATCTTCGGCTCGATCGAGCCGATCGAGATCCAGGACGAGATGGAACGGTCCTTCCTGGACTACTCCATGTCGGTCATCGTCGGACGAGCCCTGCCCGATGCCCGGGACGGCCTGAAGCCGGTCCATCGCCGGATCCTGTACGGGATGCTCGACCTCGGAGCCCGTCCGGACCGTCCCCACATCAAGTGCGCCCGCATAACGGGTCACGTCACCGGTAACTACCACCCCCACGGGGACGCGGCGGCGTACGAGGCCCTGGCCCGGATGGTGCAGCCGTTCTCGCTGCGCCACCCGCTGGTCGACGGACACGGGAACTTCGGCTCCCCCGACGACCCGCCGGCGGCCGCTCGCTACACGGAGGCCCGGCTGGGCCAGCTCGCGATGGAGATGCTCGCGGGCATCGACGAGGACACGGTCGACTTCGTACCCAACTACACCAACGAGTTCCAGGAGCCGACCGTGCTGCCCGCGCGGTTCCCGAACCTCCTCGTCAACGGGAGCCAGGGGATCGCCGTCGGCATGGCCACCAACATCCCCACGCACAACCTCCGTGAGGTCATCGACGCCACGATCCACCTGATCGACAACCCCGACGCCACACCGGACGACCTCATGAGGTTCGTGAAGGGTCCGGACTTCCCGACCGGCGGCCTCATCCTCGGCCGCCAGGGGATCATGGACGCCTACCGGACCGGCCGCGGCTCGGTCAGGATCCGGGCCCGGGCGGAGATCGAGGAGTCCAAACGCGGCTACTCGATCGTGGTCACCGAGATCCCCTACCAGACCAGCCCCACCCAGATCCTGGGGAAGATCAAGGAGCTGGTCGAGTCGAAGCAGCTGGAGGGGATCCGCGACCTGAACGACTCGTCGGCCAAGGGCAAGACGCGGCTCGTGATCGAGCTCAAGCGGGACGGCAACCCCAACGTCATCCTCAACAACCTCTACAAGCACACGCCCCTGCAGACCTCGTTCGGCGTGAACATGGTCGCGCTCACGGGAGGGACACCGGGCGTCCCGCGCACCCTGAACCTGGTCCAGGCCCTCCAGCACTACATCGACCACCAGGTGGAGGTGATCCGGAGGCGGTCGGAGTTCCGGCTCCGCAAGGCCCGCGAGCGCGCCCACCTCGTGGAGGGCCTCCTGAAGGCGCTCGACGTCATCGACGAGATCATCGCGCTGATACGGGGGTCGGCCGACCGCGAGGCGGCCCGCAACGGGCTGATGGCCGCACCCTTCGAGTTCACCGAGGTGCAGGCCAACTACATCCTCGACACCACCCTCGGCCGGCTAACGCGGCTGGCCCGCGCCGAGCTCGAGGAGGAGCTGGCCGAGCTCCGCCAGACCATCGCCGACCTCGAGGCGATCCTGGCCGACGAGGGGAAGCTGCGCGGGGTCATCAAGGACGAGCTCACAGCGACCCGCGACAAGTGGGGTGACGACCGGCGCACCGAGATCACGTTCGACCCGGGCGAGATGGACATCACCGACCTCATCGCCGACGAGGAGGTCGTCGTGACGATGACCAAGGCCGGTTACATCAAGACGGTCGCCGCCTCGTCGTTCCGCACCCAGGGACGTGGAGGCCGGGGCGTGGCGGGGGCCAAGCTGAAGGAAGAGGACATCGTCAGCTCGATCATCTACACCTCGCAACACGCGAACCTGCTGATGTTCTCGAACCGTGGACGGGTCTTCAGGCTGGCCGTGCACGAGATCCCGATGAAGGAGCGCACCGCCCGCGGGACCGCCATGCCGAACCTCATCCCACTCGCGCCCGACGAGCGGATCCAGGAGATCGTCGCCACCCGGGACTTCCCGTCCGACCGGTTCCTCATGTTCGCGACCAAGAAGGGCCAGGTGAAGAAGACCGCCTTCGGCGAGTACGACAAGAGCCGGAGGGAGGGGTTCATCGCGATCAACATGAAGTCGGGCGACGAGCTCGTCCGGGTCATCGAGACCTCCGGCGACGACGACATCTTCATGGTCAGCCGCCAAGGGATGACCATCCGCTTCCACGAGTCGGAGGTGCGGGCGATGGGCCGCGACGCGGCCGGCGTCCGGGGCATGAAGCTCAAGGCGGGAGACGAGGTCGTCTCGTGCGACGTGGCCCGCGACGACGCGAGCATCCTGATCGCCACGGAGTCGGGGTACGGCAAGCGCACCCAGCTGGACCGGTTCAACCGGCAGGGCCGGGGGGGCCAGGGGGTGCGGGGGATCAAGCTCACGGCGAAGAAGGGGTACGTGGTCGCCGCGTTCATGGTCGGGCTCGACGACGAGATCGTCGTCGTCTCGTCCGGTGGGGTCACCGTCCGGATCCCGGTCCGTGAGATCTCGTCTCAGGGGCGCGACGCGACGGGCGTGCGGATCATGAACCTCGACGCGGGCCAGACGGTGGCCGCGGCCGCCCCGATCCTCACGGTCGACGAGGAGCCGGGGGGGTAGCCACGGAACCGAGTGGGCCTGGGTGGACTCGAACCACCGACCTCAGCTTTATCAGAGCTGCGCTCTAACCGCCTGAGCTACAGGCCCCACGGTCGAACATCCTACCGGAGCCCGGGTCACTGCTCCCGGGTCACGATCTCCACGCCCCCCACGACCTCCGACAGGAGGTTGTACAGGACGGCTGATATCGCAGCGAGGCCCGCCATCAGCCCCGCCCACAGCCCAGAGACGATCAGGAAGCCGGGCAGGAAACGCAGGAAGCTGAGCCTGTACTGGTCGTCCTGGACGATCCCGAAGCTGACGATGAACCCCTCGACGCTGCGGAGGGCCCCCGACGCGAGCCCCAGCAGGTAGAGGGCGAACAGGCCGACGAGGACGACCGCGGCCAGGGTCAGAGAGATCGCGAAGGCCACGCGCGCCGCCGAGCGGGGGTCGACGTGCCGGACCACCCTGCGGTCTCCCAGCGATGGACCCCTGACCTCCATGCTCATCCCTTCACGACAGCGACCGGACGCAGCCGCGCCACCTTACGGGAGAGCCCCACCCGCTCGCACACCTCCACGACCTCGGAGACGTCCTTGTAAGCGTAGGGGGCCTCCTCCGAGAGCAGCCGCGTCTGCTGGGCGACGACCACGATCCCCTGCTCGGCCAGCTGGCGCTGGAGGTCCCGACCGTGCATCTGCTTCGTGGCCTGCTTGCGCGACATGGTCCGTCCGGCACCGTGACAGGTGGACCACCAGGCGATGTCGCGTCCCTGCGGCGTCCCGACGAGCACGTAGGAGGCGGTCCCCATGCTCCCGGGCACCATCACGGGCTGACCGATCTCGCGGTAGCGGTCCGGGAGCTCGGGGTGGCCGGGTCCGAACGCGCGGGTGGCTCCCTTGCGATGGACGCAGAGCTTCCGCTCCCGTCCGTCCACCTCGTACCGCTCGATCTTGGCCAGGTTGTGGGAGACGTCGTACACCACGTCCATCCCGAGAGAGGCAGCGTCGACCCCGAACGCGCTCGCGAACGCCTCCCGGACCCCGTGGGTGATCACCTGGCGGTTCGCCCGCCCGTAGTTCGCCGCCGCCGCCATCCCGGCCAGGTAGCGCTGTCCCTCGGGCGAGGCGACGGGGACGCACGCGAGCTGGCGGTCCGGGACCTCGATCCCGTACGACCGCATCGCCCGGTCCATCGCACGCACCTCGTCGGTGCAGACCTGGTGTCCGACCCCCCTGGACCCGCAGTGGATCATGACCGCGACCTGTCCCCGGCGCAGGCCGAGCACCTCGGCCGCGCGCTCGTCGTGGATCTCATCGATCACCTGGACCTCGAGGAAGTGGTTCCCGGCCCCCAGGGAGCCGAGCTGCGGCGCCCCGCGCTCGACCGCCTGCTGCGAGACGACGCCGGGGTCGGCCTCCTCGAGGTGCCCGTGGTCCTCGCACACCTCGAGGTCGGAGGGCCGCCCGAAGCCGCGCTCGACCGCGAAGGGCGCCCCCTCGGCGAGCACGCGTCTCGTCTCGGCGTGGGATAGCGGCATGAGTCCGCTCCCCCCGACCCCCCGAGGGATGCGCGAGAGGTGGCGGACGACCTCGTCGCGCCGGTCCAGGAGGTCCTGGGCCTCGATATCCGTGCGAACGAGACGGACCCCGCACGAGATGTCGAACCCCACCCCGCCCGGCGAGATGACCCCACCGTCCTCGACGTCGGTCGCGCAGACGCCGCCGATGGGGAACCCGTAGCCCCAGTGGATGTCCGGCATGGCGAACGAGAACCCGACGATCCCGGGAAGGTGAGCGACGTTGGCCACCTGGTCGAGCGCCTTGTCGGAGGCCGCCTTGTCCACGAGGGGCTTCGATGCGAAGACGCGGCCGGGCACCCGCATCCCGCCGACGGGGGCCAGCTCCCAGACGTGCGGCGACCGCTCGCTCAGTCGCGTCATACGTCGAGGTATACCCGGGCCCTCGCCCCCGAAGCACCCTCCGTGACCTCGATGGCGTGGTACGTGACGGCCTTGACCGCCGCCCCCTCCTGCTCGAAGGCGTTGGCATCGGTCCCGGTGACGTCCGCCTCGAGGACCCAGTCCGCGTCCTGCGTGACCGGACGCCGGATACGCACATCGCCGTCCGCCGCCACCACGCCGTGGACCTCGAAGGCGTAGACGAGCTCGGACAGCCAGTCCACCAACAGAGCCTCCACGTCGGGGGCCGACAGCTCGACGCGTCTGGACAGCTCGGCCGGTCCGGTGCCGCGGCCCATGACGGCGATCAGACCGCGGGCGGCCTCCACGAAGAGCTCCTCGAGCGTGGCCGCCCATGCCTCCACCCCCACGTCCGCCGTGTGCTCGATGATCTCGAATCCCATGCATCTGCTCCATTGGGCGGGACGGCCGCGGCGTCTACGCTCGTAAGACGATGCCCGAACGGATGACGTACCTGCAGGCCCGTCTGCTGCTGCTGGCGCTCGGCGTGGCGGTATCGGTCTCCCAGGCCGTCCTCGCACATCAGCGTGGGGCGGCTCCCATCGAGGTCCTCGCTCCGACGCTGTACGTCCCCGTCTTCGTGGGCGCGATCATCTGGTCGGTCCCGGGCGGCTTGGCCGCAGCTGCCCTGTCGAGCGCCGTGTACGTCAGCCTGCTCGCCGACGAGGTGTCCGCCATCGGGTTCGGGCATTTCACGCTCCTGGCCGCTACGCGCGTCGCCACCTACGTCTTCCTCGGCGTGGTGATAGCGGCCGGCACGCGGTACATCGAGAACAGGCTGCAGAAGCTGGAGATATACGACCAGGTGGACGACCTCACGGGTCTGGGCAACCCCTCCTTCTTCCTGCGGGACACCGACCTCGAGGTCGGCCGGGCGGACCGCTACCGGACCCTGTTCTCCGTGGTCACCCTCGACGTCCCGCGCACCCTGTTCGCCGGCACGTCCCACAGGCGGTACCGGCGGACCATCGAGGACCTGGCCCGGCGGATGGAGGCTGCGGTCCGGACCGTCGACCGCGTGGCCCGGGTCGCGGAGCCGTCCAGGGACCGCTTCCTGTTCGTCCTGCCCGAGACCGCCGAGCAGGGAGCCCGGGTCTTCGCGGAGAGGCTGCAGGCCTCCGTCGGCGAGACGTTGCGGGCCCGTGACCTGCCGACCGAGCAGGTCGAGGTGGCCTGGCTCACCTACCCCGGGGATCCGTCGTCGCTGGAGCGACTACGCGACGAGGTGGCCGTCGTCGACGCCTCCCGGCGGGCCGTCGCGGACCGACGCGTCTAGTCCTCCCGGACTAGTCGAAAACCGTCATACCGGACCATGGTTTTCGGGCCCCCCTGCCGCGATGGTGTACCCAGCCTGCAACAACGGAGCCGGGAGGGTGCGAATGTCCACGATCACAGCGAAGACCACACAGGAAGAGCTCGGCTCCCTGTCCGAGGTGCTCGAGCGGCACCTGCCGATGGTCCAGAGGATCGCCTACCGCGCCAGCTCCTCGTTCGGCCTCCCGACCGGGATGGACGCAGAGGACCTGGTCTCCCACGGCGTCCTCGGTCTCGCCGACGCGTACAACCGCTTCGACCCCGAGCGCGGGGTTCAGTTCGAGGCGTACGCGGCCCTGCGGGTGAAGGGCACGATCGTGGACGCAATCCGTCAGGTCGACTGGGTGCCGAGGAAGGTCCGCGCCCACGCGAAGCTCGTCAACGAGACGAAGAGCTCGCTCACGGCGAAGCTGGGCCGGACGCCCACCCCCACCGAGATGGGCCAGGCGCTGGGGACCCCCGAGAAGGGTCGGCGCCGCCCCCCGGCCACCTTGGTCGCGCTCGAGGGGTCGTCGACGAGCACGTCCGAGGACGCCATGAACATCCTGGAGACGCTCGCCGACCAATCGGTGGAGCAGCCGGGCGTGGCGCTGGAGGAGGCCGAGATGAGGGCCGCCCTGCCGGTCGCCATGGAGACGCTGGCCGAGCGCGACCGGCTGGTCCTGACCCTGTACTACTTCGAGGGCGTGCCGCTGACGAAGATCGCCCAGATGCTCGGGGTCACCGAGTCGCGCGTCTCCCAGCTGCACATGCGGGCCCTCCAGGGACTGCGCAACCAGCTCGACGTCTCCTGACCCGGTCTCCGCGTCTGCCCGTCCGGTAGGATCGTCGCATCGACGGTCGCCGACCCGGAGGACGCGATGGCCAGGAAGAGGCAGTGGTTCCTACTCGGCGCGCTGGGCGCGGTCGCCGGTGTGCTCCTCAAGCTGGTCCGCGGACGTCGCGAAGAGGCGGTCGAGGTCGGTCGGTGGGAGCAGATCGCCCCGGCACCGACCGAGGAACAGCACTCGGGGACGTAGCTCAATTGGTAGAGCGCCGCCCTTGCACGGCGGAGGTCGCCGGTTCGACTCCGGTCGTCTCCACCCCCCGCGATCGCGTGTAGGCGCGACCCGTCGCGCCCTCGGATGTCCGGGCTCGGGTACGTCGCCGTGGCGGGGGCCGCCCTGTTGTGGGCGGTCGGCGGAACCACCGCCAGCTACCTCGCCTCCCGCGGAGCCTCCGTCCTCGAGCTGACCCAGGCTCGGGCTTGGATCGCCGTCGCCGGGCTCGGCCTGGTGCTCGCGCTGAGGAGGGCCGAGCGTCCCAGCGCTCGCCCCGGGTGGATCATCCTCCCGTTCGGGCTCGCCATCGCCGCAGCCAACGTCTCCTACTACCTGTCCGTCACCCTGCTCCCCGTCGCGGTGGCGATCGTGATCCAGTACACGGCTCCCGGGCTCGTCGTCGCGTGGACGGCGCTCGCGCAGCGGCGCAAGCCGTCCCGACGCGTGGTCGTCTCGCTGTTCGTCGCGCTGACCGGGGTCGTCGCGCTGTCCGGGATCGCCTCGGGGGTGACCGGAGGGGATCCGCTCGACCCTCTCGGGCTGGCGATGGCCGCGGTCGCCGCGGTCTCTTTCGCCGCCTACGTCGTGATGGGGGAGTCGGTCGGGCGGGAGCTGGGAGCCGAGCGCGCCGTCTTCTGGGGGTTCGCGGTGGCCGGCGTCTTCTGGCTGGGGGTCCAGGCGAGCCGTGGTCGCCCCGAGACGCTCCTCGACCCCGCGTTCATCCCCTGGGTGCTGTTCCTCGGCGTCGCCTCCACGATCGCCCCGTTCCTGCTCTTCCTCTGGGCGTTGTCGCGGATCGAGGCCGCCCGGGCCGGGATCGTCTCGACGCTCGAGCCCCTCAGCGCGGCCGCCATCGCCTTCGTCTGGCTCGGGCAGGTGCTCGCGCCCGTGCAGCTCGTGGGGGCGGCCCTCGTCGTCGCGGGGGTCGCGGTCGTGCAGACGGAGCGATCCTCGGGTCCGGACGCCCTCGTGGAGCGGACGGCCGTCGAATGACGCGTCCTGCCACACTCGGAGCGCGATGAGCCGAACGACGCCGCGCGACGCGGCCAGCGTCATCTGCGTGCGCGCCTCCTCCGACGGGTCCTACGAGGTGCTCCTCACGCTTCGGCCCGAGACGATGCGGTTCATGGGGGGCATGTACGTCTTCCCGGGCGGCGCCCTCGACCCCTCGGACGCCTCCGAGACGCTCCTCCGACGGTCGGCGATCGACGCGGCGTCCGCGCATGAGCGCCTGAAGGAAGGGGAACTCTCCCCCCGGCACGCGCTCGGGCTCTACTGCGCCGGCCTGCGCGAGCTGTTCGAGGAGGTGGGCGTGCTGGTCGCCCGGACGCCCGCCGGGAGCCTCGTCGACCCCGAGCGGGTGTCGTCGGAGTTCGCGCCGCGCCGGCACGAGATCGCCGGGGACGGGGAGTCGTTCGCCCGGTTCCTCGAGGCGGAAGGGCTGGAGCTCGCCACCGACCTGCTCGTCCCCCACGGGAGGCTGGTCACCCCCGAGATGTCCCCGATCCGGTTCGACGCGCGCTTCTTCGTCCTCGGCTATCCCGAGGGGCAGCAGGTCCTGCCCGACCCCGACGAGGTGCCCGAGGCGCTCTGGCTCCGTCCGAGCGACGCCATCGCGCGCTCGGCCGCGGGCGGCATGCCGATCGCGATACCGACGATGGCCATCCTCCAGGGACTGGCGGAGACGCCCGCCGCCGACCAGCTCCTGGCCGGGCACCGCCCCGCGCGGTCCATCCTCGTCTCCCCGCTCGGCCCCCGCGTGGTGGGGGTCCTCGCCCCTAACCCGGGCCCGATGACCGGACCCGGCACCACCGCGTACGTGGTGGGCAACGGCCGGGTGGCCATCGTCGACCCGGGGGTGGACGACGGCGTCTTCATCGAGGCGCTAACCCGGGAGGCCATGAACAGGGGCGTGGTCACCCACGTCCTCGTCACCCACACCCACCCGGACCACATAGGCGGGGCGTCGTACCTCGCGCGACAGTTCGGGTGCGAGCTGGGGGTACACGTGGCGGGCCGGGACCGGCTCCCGGACGCGAGCCTCCTCCTGCGGGAGGGAGACCGCATCGAGCTGGGAGACGGCGTCCTGGAGGTGCTCCACGCCCCTGGGCACGCCTCCGACCACGTCTGCTACCTGCTGGACGACGAGCTGTTCGCCGGCGATGTCGTCGCGGGGCTAGGGACGGTGGTGATCGCGCCGCCGGACGGCGACATGCGGGACTACCTGAACACGCTGCGCCGCCTCCGGACCCTTCCGCTGCGGGTCATCCACCCCGCGCACGGACCGCGCATCGACGACCCGGCCGCGAAGCTGGACGGGTACATCGACCACCGCCTGGCCCGCGAGGCGCAGGTGGTCGAGGCCCTCGAGGCTGGTCTCGCCACGACCGCGGAGATGGTCACCCGCATCTACACAGATGTCCCCCCTTCGATGCACTCGACGGCCGAGCTGTCCGTGCTCGCGCACCTGGAGATGCTCGAGTCCGACGGCCGCGCCCGCCGGGCCGGTCCGAGATGGGAGCCCGTCCGATGAAGCGTTACAGTGGAAGTGTCACATAGGCCCCCTCCGGAGGTGATCGCGTGCGCGAAGCAGTGATCGTGGAAGCCGTCCGAACCCCCCTCGGGAAGCGCAACGGCAAGCTGAAGGACTGGCACCCGGTCGACCTCCTCGCCCACACGCTGCAGGCGGCGGTCGAGCGCACCGGGATCGACCCGCTCCAGGTCGACGACGTCATCGCCGGCTGCGTCAGCCAGGTGGGGGAGCAGTCGATCAACGTGGCGCGCAACGCGTGGCTGGCCGCCGGTTTCCCCGTCGAGGTGCCGGCGACGACCGTGGACCGTCAGTGCGGCTCCTCGCAGCAGGCGGTGCACTTCGCCGCCCAGGGGGTCATGGCCGGTGCCTACGACGTCGTCGTGGCGTGCGGGATAGAGCACATGACGAGGGTGCCGATGGGGTCGAGCGCCGGCAACGGTCCCGGCTTCCCGTTCAGCGAGCAGCTGATGGCTCGCTACAACCTGATCCCCCAGGGCCTCTCGGCCGAGATGATCAACGAGAAGTGGGGCATCGAGCGCGAGGAGCTCGACCGGGTCGGCTACCGGTCCCAGGTGCTGGCCGCGAAGGCGACGCAGGAGGGACGGTTCGAGCGGGAGATCGTCGGGGTCGAGGTGAAGACCGAGGACGGCACCGAGCTCATGACCACCGACGAGGGGATCCGCGACACGAGCCTCGAGAAGATGGGCACGCTCAAGCCGGCCTTCCGTGAGGACGGCCGGGTCACGGCCGCCAACTCGTCGCAGATCACCGACGGCGCCGCCGCCATCGTGATCACCACGCCCGAGAGGGCCCAGGAGCTGGGGCTCACGCCGCGCGCCCGCTTCCACACCTTCGCCCTCGCGGCATCCGACCCGGTCATCATGCTGACGGCTCCCATCCCCGCCACCCAGAAGGCGCTGAAGCGGGCCGAGCTGACCCTCGAGGACATCGACGTCGTCGAGATCAACGAGGCCTTCGCCTCCGTGCTGGTCGCCTGGGCGCGGGAGCTCGGGGTCGACCCCGCCGAGATCACCAGCCCCGAGTCGCAGAAGGTCAACCCCAACGGCGGCGCGATCGCGATCGGGCACCCGCTGGGCGCGTCGGGTGCCCGCCTCATGACCACGCTCCTGCACGAGCTCGAGCGACGCGGTGCCCGCTACGGGCTGCAGACGATGTGCGAGGGCGGCGGCATGGCCAACGCCACGATCATCGAACGGCTCGGGTGAGCGAGGACCCACGCGAGGTAGTGGAGACGGGGGGCCGCACGGCCCCCCGCTCCAACTCGAGGAGGCTCCTGATGCGGTTGGTCCTCCTCGCGGCGATCGCGTCCCTGGTGGCGGCGTTCGCGGGCTGGCTCCCACGGGGGACCGATACACCTGCCCTGATCACGCGGGGGCTCGTAGGTCTGGGGGCCGGGACCCTCTTCGTGCTCGCCGTCGGGCGCATGATGCGTTCCCTCGCCGAGCCTCCGCCCCCCCCACCTCCGCAGGTGGAGGCCGAAGAGGTGGACGTCGTCTACGTGTGCACGGTGTGCTCGACCCGCGTGCGCCTAGAGGTGGCCGCCACCGGGAAGGCTCCCCGCCACTGCGGCGAATCGATGGAGCCGATGCTGCGCGCGCGTTAGATCCAGAACGCGAGTTTGCCCACGAACCGCACGGCCAGATCGAGCAGGATCCGCCAGATGGTGGGCTGGGCCGGTCGCGGTTCCACCGCCGGGGCCCCCACGACATCGGTTCCGTCGCCGCCCGGGCCGACCGTACCCGGGGACCGCTGCGGCTCAGGCGTGGCTGGGGACGGGGCCGGCGTGCGCGGGTCCGTCGGCTCGGCCACCGCAGGCTCAGGGGTGGTCCCGGCACCCTGACCTACCGGAGGCGCAGGCGTCTCCTGGCCCGCGCCTGCCGAGGGCCGGACCGCAGCGGGTGCGGCCGTCCGCTCCAGGTGCGCGAAGGACTGCGTGAAGTAGAGAGCTTGTTGCGACGCATCCGCGGTCGCCCCCACCCCCACCGCGTCGAACGTTGGGTTCACGACGTTGGACAGGTGGCCGGGGGAGGACAGGAAAGCCTGGTGCACGGCCTCCACGGACGGACCCTTCCCCACGTTCTCGCCGAGCGAGAGCCACGGCATCGCCTGGGCGTCGGCGGCTCCCTGCAGGTTCGGCGTGTGGAAGATGTACCCCGCTGCGGACATCGCCTGCGCCTGTCGGCGGGCCATCCAGCGCAGACCGTCGTTGTCCGGGAGCGACCGGACCCCCCGTCCCGACCTGACCTGGTTCACGAGGTCGCGCATCCGGTCCTCCTGGGGGACCAGGAAGTTCTCGCCGATGGCCTGTCCGATGTCCGCCACCGTGACCGCGCCGAACGAGACGATCACGAAGGCGAATAGCTTCAGGACGCGCAGTCTCGCGATCACGTCCCTATCGCTCCTCGTGACTGCCCCACCGCTCCCTCACGACCATCAGAGCGACACCCGCCCAGAGCAGGGAGGCCGCCCAGAGGAGGTCCTGACGGAGGTCGGCGCCCGTCCGCGGGAGCCGGGAGACGAACGCGGGGAGCACGACCGAGATGACCGCGTCGTCCGCGGCGCAGACCTGGGCGCCCACGGTCTCACCGTCCACCACCGGGAGGCCGCAGGCGGTCCCCACGTTGCGGATGGGGGTCCGCTCGTCCACCGCCGCGACCCGGTGCAGCGTCGCCGAGGCTCCCGGAGCCAGGGAGGCGATAGTCCCGATGTCTCCGAGCACGTCGTCGGTCACTCGAACGGGAGCCAGGGTCACGTCTCCCGTGTTGGTCACCACGTACGAGTAGGTCACGTCCCGGGGAGGCCCACCCTCCGGCGTGGCGGACTTCACGATCTCGATGGACGGGACGACCCACCGCTTCTGAGCGTCGTCCGAGCCGGCGCGCGCCGCCGCCGACCCCTCGGCCGTCGCCACCTCGCCCAACCACAGGGCCCGGACCTGCGTGAGACCGGCGACGGTGGACAGGAGATCGACCGAGCACCGGCCCGTACCCCCGGTGACGCAGGTGGCGGCCCGGACGAACGCGCCCGGACCGCTGCCCACGGAGAAGGTCAGCCTCTCTCCGGACGGCGCATCGACGAACCCGGCCCCGTCCCCGCGGTCGTGCTCGAGGTGCCCCGTGAACGTGTGCGTGTCACCGATGACGTTCGTGGCCGTGTGAGGGGTGACCGCGAGGCGGGCCTGGACCCAGCGCTTCACCGCGTCGCCCGACGAGGCCGATGCGAGGGCGGTGCCCTCGACCGTGGCGACCCCCCCGGACCACGCCGCCCGCACCCTGGACAGACCGGTGGTGGTCGAGACGAGGTCGACCGAGCACGTTCCGGACGGGGAGGTCGTGCAGCTCGAGGCGTTGAGGCCGCCCGGTCCGGAGACGTCCGGGAACGCGATCGACTCCCCGACGGGAGCCGGGGTCCAGCCGCGTCCGTCGCCGTGGTCGAGCTCGAGCGCGGCCGTGAAGGTGTGGGTGTCCCCGACCTGGTTCGCGTCCCGCGGGGGCGTCAGCGACAGCCGAGCGTCCACCCACCTCTTGTACGCAGGGCCGGAGTTGGCCGAGGTAGCGTCGGTCGCCAGACCGATCGGGACGCCGTCCACGAGGACGGTCGCCGTCGCTGCGACCACCATCAGACCGGTCTGTGACGAGACCGCGGTCAGGGCGCACGTTCCGTCGGCCCCCGTGACGCAGGACGAGGCCCCCCCGACGAAGCTCCCGGGTCCGTGCGTGACCGCCGCCTGCACGCTGACCCCCGGGGCGGCCCGGAAGGCGTAGCCGGTCGACGCATCCTTCTTCGAGACGGTGACCGTGAAGACGTGCGGGGCTCCCACCTGGTTCGCATCGCCCACGGGGTCGATCCGCATGAAAGCGCCCCGGTCGATCCAGTGCTTGTAGGCCTCGGCGCCCGCCGAGGCCTGGATCACGCCCTCGGTGGTGGTGATCGTCCCGGACCAGGCCGCCCTCACCGTGGACATCCCGACCTGGCTCGAGTCGTGGGTGATCGAACAGGTCCCACCGTCGCCGGTCACGCAGTACCCCTGGCTCAGGGTTCCCGGGCCCGAGGCGAGGGCGAAGGTTACCGTCCGTCCGGGAGCCGGGGTGAACCCGTCTCCCTGGTCGACCTCGAGCATGGCCACGAACGTGTGGGTGTCCCCCAGCTGGTTCTGGTCGACCGGCGGCGTGAGCCGGAGACGGACGTCCACCCATCGCTTCAGCGCCTCCTCGGCTTCGGCCGACGCCGCCGCCCCGCCCTCCGCGGTGGCCACGGTCCCCGACCACGACGCGGTTACGGCGGTGAGACCGGTGTCCTGGGAGACCAGGTCGAGGCTGCACGTGCCGGCGGGGTCCGTGGTGCAGGAGGTCGCGGCGAGGGAGCCCGGTCCCCCGCGCTTGGCGAACGAGATCGTCTCGCCGGCGGGGGCGTCGACGTAGCCGTTGCCGTCCCCCCGGTCCAGGCGCAGGTGCGCCGTGTACGTGTGGGCGTCCGCGACGCGGTTCACGTCCCGGGCGGGTGACAGCGTGAGGCGAGCATCCACCCATCTCTTCACGGCGGGTGCGCTCACGGCGGAGGCGGAGGCCGAGCCATGGGTCGTCGAGACGGCTCCCGTCCAGCCGGCACTCACTGTCGTCAGCCCCGGGCGGGGGGAGTCCAGGTGCACGGAGCAGCTGCCTCCCGGACCGGTCACGCAGCCCGATGCGGACAGGGCGCCCACACCCCCGAGCTTCGCGAAGGAGATCGTCTCCCCGGCCCCGGCGTCTGCCATCCCGTCACCCGTGTCGAACCGCAGCGTGGCGACGAAGGTGTGCGTGTCGCCCACCTGGTTCGCGTCCTGGCCCGGGGAGAGGAGGAGCAGCGCGTCGACCCATCTCTTCTCGGCCGGGTTCGACCGAGCGGTCGAGGGATAAGGGCCGGCGGCGGTCGTGATAGCGCCCGACCACGCCGCTCTCACCGAGCTCAGGCCGACCGTCGTGGAGGTGAGCTGGACCGTGCACTTTCCTCCGGCGCCGGTCACGCAGGACGGGGCGTGCAGGGAGCCGGGCCCGGACACGACCTCCCAACCGATCGTCTCCCCAGGCGGGGCATCCACGAACCCGGACCCCCGGTCGAGCTCCAGGTGCGCGGTGAACGTGTGGGTGTCGCCGACCTGGTTGGCGTCGAGCCCGGGGGTCAGCGTCAGCCGTGATGTCGGCGTTGCGAGCACCGTGAAGCACTCCGAGGAGTAGTTGGTGTGGGTGCGCGGTGGGTAGGGTCCGTCCGCGGGGGGGCTGTACTCGGCCCGCCAGCAGTACGTGCCCGGAGCGGCCGCGTCCGTGGCCGGGTCCGAGATCGCGGACCCGGACGAGAGCACCTTGCTCGCCCCGATCCTCGTGCCCCGGCCGTCCGGACAACCAACGCCCTCGGACACCTCCTCGGGCGAGCAGAGGTAGAAGTCGACGGACCCCTCCGGCGTCCCCATCGGCCCCCTCAACGAAGCGGTGTCGGTGACCGGCGTCGAGGCGAAGACAGGCCCAGAGGGGTGGGAGCGGGTCTCGATCCGCGCCTCCGCGTCCCAGCAGAAGGAGATGTGGCTGATCGCGTTCGACGAGCCTTCGCCAGGCGTCGTCAGGTCGGTGTCCGAGCGGACCTCGGCCGGAGGGTCGTAGCGGTACAGGTGCGAGCCGGCTGCTCCCGCCTTCACGTAGACCGCGTCGATGCCCTGGTTGGCCGTCCAGTCGAAGAGCTTCCCGTCCCGCAGGTTGCTGATCGTGACGGTCAACGGCCCGCTCGAGTAGGTCCCGGCCAGCGCGGGAGCCTCTCTCTTCAGCTCCATCCAGCCCTGGCCGGGGCCCCCGAGGTCTGAACAGGTGAGGTTGCGGCTCTCCTGGACCAGCTCCGGCGCGACGCTCGCTCCGGTGACGGAGGCCGAACCAACGAGATGCGCGGCGAAGAGGATCAGCAGCCCGGCCGCGATCGGGGCCGCCCTCCGCCGTCGGGCGGGCCCAACGGCTCCCTCGCCCGGCCCGCCTGGATCGGTCGCGTCCCCGGATGCCGTCCGTTCGATCCCCACGGTGGTCTCCTTCGCGTAGCGTCCGGCCCATCGTGGGACGCGCGCGGCGGCGCGGGAATGGGCAGAAGCACGCAGACCCCGTACGTAGCGCGGACGGGCCACCAGGCTATGGCCGGTCCGGGTGACCTCGCTCAGTGCCGCCGGGGGCGGTGAGCGGGAGGCTGCGGCGGGGACCCCTGGGGCTCGTGCCGCGTCAGTCGAACAGCTCGGACGCTTTGTCGCTGATCGTCTTGAAGTCGCGGCGCCCGGGTCGGTCCGGCAGGAGGCCGTCCGTCTTGGAGAAGCCCCACCCCACGAACCTCGCCGCGACCCGGGTGTACCGCCTACGCAACTGTCCACCGCACTCGCATGTTTCAGGGGTCTCGGCCGGGGTAAGGACCAACACCTCGAGATCCGTGGCGCATTCGACGCAGCGGTACTCGTAGGTGGGCATCGCGATCAGGCCCTCGGGTGGCCGGCCGGTACCACCGGGAGCAGGGGGTTCGCCTGGATCTCCACAGGATGTGGAGAGCCTGGGGAATAAGCACACCGGTGGAATTCCACGTGTGTCGCGCCCATCAGCTCGCCACGAACCTCTCGACGACCCGGGCGAGCTCGTCCACCTTCTCGTCGGCCTGATCCTCTGACGCCAGAGCGTCGCGGACGCAGCCTCTTATATGGTCGGACAGCAGCCTGACCCCGACCTTCTCCATACCGGAGACCACGGCCGAGATCTGGGTGAGGACGTCGACGCAGTAAGAGCCCTGCTCGACCATCCGCTGCACGCCTCGCACCTGACCCTCGATCTTGCGGAGCCGGGACAGGATCTCGTCTCGGTCCGCCGCGTAGCCGTGAACCATCGCATCACCCCGACCGGGTAGGGGTACCCAGCGTACCGTCAGTGGATCCGGGTCGCGAACATGAAGCCCGCGGCGATCATGATGAGTCCGCCGAAGAGCAGCCGGTTGTCGGCGGCGGTCCCCCGCATGTAGTTCCCGATGATGACCAGGACCCCCACGCCCCACAGTCCGAAGACGGTCGGTATCACCCAGCGCGGGGTGGACCTCTTCCGTGGCGGGGTCTGCACGGACGTTGGACGGACACGACGGCCCTTCCGCTTGCGCTTGGACTTCGACTCCGGCATCTCACCTTCCCGGGTGTGCGGACCAACCGATGATATGCGCACGCACGGCTTGTACGCTGGGACGGTCCGCTCATCCGAGCCTGGGGTCCGTCCTTGAGGATCGTCCGCTACATAGGCCTGCTCGGCCGCCTCCTGGTGGGGGCGGGGCTCGTCCTGCTCTTCTACACGACCTACCTGCTGTGGGGGACCGGCGTGGAGACCAAACGGACCCAGGCCGAGCTCTCGGAGCGCCTGCGCGCCCAGCCCGTAGTGCCCGAGCAGCAGATGGTGTCGGGGGAGATACCTCCGGCCCGCCCCGCCCAGCCCGTGGCCCTGGGCGAGCCCCTGTGGACGATCGTCATCCCGAAGATCGGCCTGCGCACCGTGGTGGTCAACGGCGTGGGGGTCGAGGAGCTCAAGAAGGGCCCGGGGCATTTCCCCGACTGCGCGGCCGTCCCCGAGGGGGTCGATTGCATCGAGGGTTCCCCGTTCCCGGGGGAGTCGGGGAACGTGGCCATCTCGGGCCACCGGACGACGTACACCGGGCCCTTCTACCGGCTGGACGAGCTCGCGCCCGGCGACGAGATCTACATCGAATCGGGCCCCGCCCGGTACCGCTACGTCATGGACCAGCAGAAGATCGTCTCGCCGCGCGAGGTGGACGTCGTGCTCGCGCACGGCCGCGACGAGCTCACGCTCACGACCTGCCACCCCCGCTTCTCGGCCGCGCAGCGGCTCATCGTCCACGCCGCCTACCTGGGGGCGGAACCGATCGCCGGGCCCCCCCAGACGGGCGCCGCCCCCGACCGGCGCGAGGCGAGGGCGGAGGTGCCAGCCCCGCCTCAGCCCATCCCCAACGACGTGTTCGTGCTGGCCGGCGTGGCGCTGCTGGCGTTCCTGGGCGCGATGTTCCTCACCGACCGCCTCCGCCGGACGGCGGCCTGGAGCACGGTCACCATCGTCGCTGCGGCCGCCCTGTGGACCGGGGTGTTCCCACAGGTCCTGCGCCTGATGCCCCCCAACTACTGAGATGAACGAGCCACGCAGCATCGTCTTCGTCCACGCCCACCCCGACGACGAGAGCCTGAGCACGGGAGGCACGATAGCCCGGTACGCCGCCGAGGGCGTCCGGGTCTGCCTCGTCACGTGCACGGACGGCGACCTCGGCGAGATCGCCGAGGTGGACGGACTCGTCCCGGAGCGGATCGAGCCCCGCCTCGGGGAGGTCCGACGGGAGGAGCTGCGGGAGGCGGCCGACGCCCTCGGGATCTCCGATGTCCGGATGCTGGGATACCGCGACTCCGGGATGGCCGGGACAGCCGGCAACGACGACCCGGCGGCATTCGTGAACCAGGACCTCGATGGGGTCGTCCGGCAGCTCGTCCAGGTGCTGCGGGAGGTCCGGCCGCAGGTGGTCGTCACCTACAACGCGTACGGGTTCTACGGGCACCCGGACCACATCCGCGCGCACCAGGCGACGGTCGCAGCGGTGGAGGCCAGCGCGGACCCGGGCTCCCTGCCCGAGGCGGGGCCGCCGCACGAGGTCCGAAGGCTCTACTACACGGCCGTCCCAAAGTCTGGGCTGCGTGAGCTGCGCGACCGGGTCCCGGGAGCCGAGGAGGTCTTCTCCGACGAGGCGATCGAGACCATCGGCGCGGAGGACCATGAGATCTCCGCCTTCGTCGACGTGCGCGCGTGGGTGCCGCAGAAGATGGCCGCTCTGCGGGCGCATCGCACCCAGATGGGGACGATCGCGCCCTTCCTCAGCATGCCGGAAGAGGTGCTCGAGTTGGTCCTCGGGGTCGAGTTCTACGAGCTCGCCGACCGGACGGGTGGGTCCCCCGTGGTGTCGGATCTGTTCGAGGGGCTGGAGACGTGACCGCCCCGGTCTTCGTCCTCGACAACTACGACTCGTTCACCTTCAACCTCGTGCAGTACCTCGGCCAGCTCGGCGCCCCCGTCGAGGTGGCCCGCAACGACGCGGTCACACCCGACCAGATCGGGGCGCTCCGGCCCGCGGCGGTCGTCATCTCGCCCGGGCCCGGCACCCCGTCGCGAGCGGGCATCTCCATCCCGCTCGTCCGCTGGTGCGCCGAGGGACGGGTCCCGCTGCTCGGCGTGTGCCTGGGGCACCAGGCCATCGGAGAGGCCTTCGGCGCCCGGATCGTGCGCGCGGAGAGCATCATGCACGGAAAGACGTCGCAGGTGCTCCATCGGGGGACGGGGGTCCTCGCCGGGCTCCCGAACCCGTTCGAGGCGACCCGCTACCACTCCCTGGTCATCGACCCCGCGTCCATGCCCGAGGAGCTGGAGATCAACGCGACGACCCCGGACGGCGTGATCATGGGCCTCGAGCACACGGACCTGCCGATCTGGGGGGTGCAGTTCCATCCGGAGTCGATCCTCACCACCGAGGGGCTCAGGATCCTCGCGGGGTTCCTCGAGCGCAGCGGGGTCGGGTCTGTTGCTGCCGCCGTAGGGACCGATAACGAAGGGACCTCCGGCTCCGACCGTCAGACCCCCTGAGATGAAGCTTCCGAGGAGACTGCTCGTCCTGCTCGCGCTCGGCCTCGTCGCCGTGCCACCCGCGTACGCCCGGGCCCAGGTCGACCTCCGCACGTCGCAGTCCGAGGTCTCCCGGGAGCCGGCCAGGCCGCGCGACGCCACCGAGGCCGCCGTGAGGGCGATGTCCGGGCTGGGGATGTACATCTGGCGGTGGGAGCAGACGGGCTCGGTGGACGAGGTGGTCCGTCGGTCCGTGGAGGCCGGGCTGAGCCACCTCGTCGTCCGGGCGTCCTCGACCGCTTCGGGGTTCTACCTCGCTCCCGTGCTCTCCGAGCTCCTGCCGAAGGCGCACGCGGCGGGGCTGCGGGTGGTCGCCTACGATCCCCCGCGTTTCGAGGACGTGGAGGCCGATGTCCGCCGGGCCCACGAGCTGATCTCCTTCCGGGCGGCCGGACACTCGATCGACGCGTTCGCCGCGGATATCGAGCCGAAGTGGGAGCTGCTGACGCCGGAGGCGACCGAGCGCTACGGGGCGCGTCTGAGGGAGGTCGCCGGGCCGGATTTCCCCCTCGTGGCCATCGTCTTCCCGTCGAACATGGTGGGAGCCCGCTTCCCGTACGCCGAGGTCGCCCGCCACTTCGACCTCATCTCCCCGATGAGCTACCACCGGGCCCGGACCACGGACGGTCCCGGCTTCGTCACCGACTCGATCCGGCAGCTCCAGCAGTACGGCCGGCCGGTGAACGTCAGCGGGCAGGCGTTCTCCTACGACACGATGTCCAACCTGTCGCTGCGCGGGCATCCGCCCCGGGACGAGTTCGAGGCGACCATCGCCGCCGCGCGGGCGGCGGGGGCGGTAGGGATGACGTTCTGGGTCTGGGAGCACGCCGAGCCGTGGGTCTTCGAGGCGACCGCGGCCGCCGACTGGCCGGGAGCGGTCCGTCCGGGCCTGGGTGTCCGGCCTCCCCCGGCCCGTCCGTTCTCCGATCCCGGATCGGCGCCGCCCGCCGCCACACCGGCCCCCGTCGCTGCGCCGCCGCCCGCGGACACCGTGCAGCCGATCGCCGCCGCGCGGAGACCGAACCCCGTGGGACGCCCGGGATCCGGCGACGGTTCGGCGCTGCGCTTCTTCGCGATCGTGGTCGCCGCGACCGGACTCGGCGTCTGGCTGCGCCGGACGGAGGCGGAGGCCTGGGCGCGGGGGGCGGCGGCCGTGCGCGGCGCCGCGGAACGGGGGTCGGCCCCCATCCTGTCCGCCTGGATCTGCCTCAGGAGCTCCCGACCTGGATCGTCACGGTCTGGCCGCGACGGACCGGGGTCCCCGCCGTCGGGTCCTGCCTGAGGACACGCCCCCGCTCGTTCGGGTCGGACGTGAACACGTTCTGGGTCCGGACGACCAGCCCCCGTCTCTGGAGCTCGTTGCGTGCGTTGGCCTCGGTCATGCCGACGACGTTGGGCATCGCGAACTCTTCCGGCCCCCGGGAGACGAAGATCTGGACGGTGCTACCGGACGGCCTCTGCTGTCCTCCGGCCGGGTCCTGGTCGAAGACGACCCCGTTGGGGACGTCCGCCCGGAAGTCGTCCACCTGCTGGGGCCGGAACCCGGCGTTGAAGAGGGCCTGCAGGGCAGCCCGCTCGTCCATCCCGACCACGTTCGGGACGGTCGCCACCTCCGGCCCGCGCGAGATGGTCAGGTCGATCGGGGTCCGTTTGCGCACCTGAGCCTCGGCGCGCGGGTTCTGGTCGATCACCGCCCCCGCCGGCACGGTCTCGTGGAAGACCTCCTCGCGCTCTCCAACCGTCAGGCCGGCCTGCTCCAGCCGCGCCCTCGCCTGGTTGAACGCGATCCCCTTCACGTCGGGCACGGCCACGAACGGGAGCCCGGACGACACCCAGTACTGGACGGCCACGCCCGTCGTCACCCGGTGTCCGGGGTCGGGTAGCTGGCGGGTGACCCTCCCCTCCTCGATCGTCTCGGACGGCTCGTTGCCCTGGAACGACGGCTCGAGGCCCGCCGCGCGCAGGACGTTCTCCGCGTCGGTCGGCGTGCGGTTCACGATCTCGGGGACCTCCGCGCCGCCGACCATCGGGCGCAGCAGGTTGATCAGCGACCACGCCCCCAGCGCGAGACCGCCGACGAGTAGGGCGAGGGCGAGCGCGACCATCCACCCGGGGCGCCTGGTCGCGGCCCGCTGGACCGGCCCCACCGTCTTGATCACCTGCGTGTCGTCTCCGGAGGGAGCCGGGAGCGCGGCGGTCACGTCCTTGCCCTCGAGGAACGCGCGGACATCCCGTCGCATCTGCGCGGCGGTGGAGTAGCGGTCCTCGGGGTTCTTCGCGAGCGCGGTGAGGATGATCGCCGAGAGGTCCGTGCTCACCGACGGGTTGTGCTCCGACGGGGGCTTCGGGTGCTCCCGGACATGCTTCATCGCGATGGTTACCGGGGAGTCGCCCTCGAACGGACGGCGCCCGGCGACCATCTCGTAAAGGACGATGCCCAGAGAGTAGAGGTCGCTGCGCCCGTCGGTGGGATGTCCCTGGGCCTGCTCGGGGGACAGGTAGTAGGCGGTGCCGAGGATCGTCCCGGTCTGGGTCATCGTGTCCCCGGAGGCCGCCCGCGCGATCCCGAAGTCGGTGACGTGGGCCTCGCCGTCCCGGCCGAGCAGGATGTTGCCCGGCTTGATGTCGCGGTGCACGAGGCCGGCGCGGTGCGCGGTCGCGAGCGCGTCCAGCACCTGGTCGGCGATCTCGCACGCCTGGTGCGAGGGGAGGGGGGAGTCGGCGGCGATCAGGTCCTTCAGCGACCGGCCCTCGACGAACTCCATGACGATGAAGTGGTAGTCGTCCTCCCGCCCCCAGTCGTAGATCTGGACGATGTTGGGGTGCTGCAGGTTGGCGGCGGCGTGAGCCTCTCGACGGAACCGCTCTACGAAGGCCTCGTCTCCCGCGTACTGGGAGTGGAGGATCTTGAGGGCCACCTGCCGGTTCAGCTGCGTGTCCCGGGCGAGGTATACGTCGGCCATCCCGCCCGTCCCCACCCGGCGGACGATCTCGTAGCGGTCGGCCAGCAGGGCCGGGATGCTCTTCATCGCGCTCTATCCTTCAACAACGGATGTGGTCGGGGTCGGGTCACGGTCATCGCTGCCCGCCGCCCGTCGCCATGTTCGGGTAGAGGCGGAAGAACTCCTCGATCACGGTCCGGGCGATCGGCGCCGCGAAGCGTCCCCCGGTGGCCGCCTCGCTCGACCCACCGCCCCGCTCCACGAGGACGGCGACCGCGATCGTCGGCTCCTCCACGGGCGCGAAGGCTATGAACCAGGCGTGCGGGAGCCGTCCACAGTTGCGGCCGAAGATGGCCTGCTCATCGGAGGAGCAGGACGGCTGCTGCGCGGTGCCGGTCTTGCCCGCCACCGGGTGGGGGGAGCCGCGGAACGCGGCCGAGGCCGTCCCGTTCGTGACGACCTGGCGCATCATCTCGGCCACCGCCCGCGCGTTCTCGGTCGAGGCCGCCTGGGCTCCCACCCCCGTCCGGATCTCCTCGACCGTCTCCCCCGTGCGCGGGTCGATGACCCGGTCGGCGAAGCGCGGCCGCGGCACGAACCCCCCGTTGGCGATCGTGGCCGCGACCATGGCCATCCCGAACGGGGACGTCTGGATCACCCACTGCCCGAAGCCCGCTCGGGCCCGGTACCCCGCGGTGGACAGGCGCTCCTCGCGGTCCGCCGTGCGCAGCGCCCGGGGGAGGCACCCCGTCCGGGTCTCCTGGATATCCGAGGCGGCCCCTCCCTCGCACCCCACGAATCCCGACCCGGCCACGCGGTCGAGCCCCATGGCCTGGGCCGTCGCGTACAGCTGGTCCTCCCCGATGTCGACCGCGATCCGCGCGAAGGCGGTGTTGCACGACACGCGCATGGCGGCGATGAGGTTCCCCCCGCACGACCCTCCTCCGAAGTTGCCGATCGGCCGGGTGTCTCCCGGCGCCGTGTAGGCCCGGCTGGCCGGGACGCTGGGAGAGGTCGCCGTCCACTCCCCGGTCTCGAGAGCCGCGGCCGCCGTCACGACCTTGAAGGACGAGCCGGGCGGGCGCCTGCCCTGCAGGGCGACGCTGAGGGTCGGCGAGTGGGGGTTGCGACACGGCACGGCCTGGCCCTGCTCGTCGCGGACCGCGTTCCCGGACCCGTCGAGCTCCACGCCGATGCCGAGCTCGCAGCGCGCCCGGGTCGCCACGGCCCGGTCGTTCGAAGCGAGGGGGTTGGGGTCGTAGGAAGGGTTGGACGCCGCCACGTAGACGGCGCCCGTGCGTGGGTTCAGCGCCACGACGCCCCCTCGGCGGCCTCCCAGGGCCTCGTTGGCCACCGACTGCAGACGCGTGTCGATGGTGGAGACGACGTTGTTGCCCTGCCGCGGACGCTCCGTGAGGAGATCGGCGAAGGAGGTAGGGGGGACCGGGTCCCCGACCAGCTGTCGGTTGTAGGCGGACTCGAGCCCGGTCTTGCCGAAGTGCAGGGACCACTGCCCGACCACATGGGGGGCCAGCCCCCCGCGCGGGTACCGACGCTCGAAGTGGCATCGCCTGGCCTCCGGAGCGGGCACGCTCTCGGCCAGGACCTGCCCGTCGAGCGACAGGATGGCCCCCCGCTCCCACCGGCACTCCTGGAAGATCCGGAAGGGGTTGCGGGCCCGGGCCTCGGGGTTCACCTCGCTCACCGGCTCGTAGGTAGCTATGTCCTCGGCCCGGAGCTCCTGGATGTAACCGGCGCGCGCCGCGATCGCCAGCATGACGAACGTCAGGAGAGCCGCGACCTGACGGATCCGTCTGTCCACTACCTCACCCCCCCGAGCGCAGCCTCGCGCTGCTCGGCCGGATGCAGCGTGGTCCCCTCCGAGTTCGAGATGGCCAGGATGATGGCCAGGATCACGAAGTTCGCGAGGAGGCTCGACCCCCCGTAGGAGACGAACGGCAGCGTGACACCGGTCAGAGGAAGGATCCTCAGCACGCCCCCGGCGATCAGCAGGGTCTGAACGGCTATGACGATCCCGAAACCGGCCGCGGCCAGCGCGTGCAGGTCGCTCCGGGAGCGGAGGGCCACGTAGAAGACCCGCGTCAGCAGGACCACGAAGGCGATGACGATCACGAGCACGCCCGCCAGCCCGAACGTGTGACCGATGGCGGCGAGGATGAAGTCGGTCCAGGCGAACGGGATGATGTTCGGCTGCGCGCTCTCCCCGACGAGTCCGACCCCCCCGATGCGTCCCTCCGCCATGGCGTACTGCCCCATGAGGATCTGATACCCGGAGACCTGGGGGTCGTGGTACGGGTTCAGCCAGGCCTGGAAACGGACGTTCACGTGCGAGAACGTCTTGAGGGCTATCCAGACGCCGGCCCCGAACATCGCCAGACCCGCCACCGGGAAGAAGAGGCGCCCGGTCGCCACCCACAGGATCGCCATGAAGGTGGCGAAGAAGAGGAGCGACGACCCGAGGTCGTTCTGCTGGACGAAGGTCAGGAGCGCCAAGGCGACGACGCCCAGCAGGGGAGCGATGTAACGGGGGTCCGGGACCGGTATGGGTCCTATCTTGCGGGACGGATAGGTGAGGAGCTCACGCCGCTCGGAGAGGTAAGCGGCGAAGAAGAGCACGAGGAGGACCTTCGCTGCCTCGCCGGGCTGGAACGAGAGCCCTCCCACGCGCAGCCACAGGCGCGCCCCGTTCACGGTGTGGCCCACCCCCGGGAGCAGGGGGGACAGCATGGCCAGGATCCCGAGCAGGGCGAGCGTGTAGCGCAGTTGCCAGGCCGCCCCGAGTCCGGCCCGGAAGATCCACAGGGTGGCCAGGAACGCGGCGGCGGCCAGCCCCAGCCAGGCCGCCTGCAGCTCTCCGAGCGACCGCCAGTCCGTGCGCCCGGACGAGATCTGAGCCTGGTCTATCGCCGCGATCTGCAGGAGGCCGATCGCGACCAGCAGGGCCGCGACAGGCAGTAGCAGGGGGTCGGCGCGGGGGGCGAGGAACCTCATGCCCACATGCAGGACCGCGAAGATGCCCGCGAACGAGACGAACCCGATGAGAGCGGGACGGCCGAGCTGCACGAACCCCATCGCGTAGATGACGCTGACCCCCGCCAGCAGGACGAGCTCTCGCAGGCGCGGATGCTTCACGGGACGGGCGGGGGCGGTGTC
>DATLFR010000085.1 GCA_035540895.1 Actinomycetota bacterium
CCACCCATCCCGCGTACGCGGTGGCGGCCGCGGCCGGACCGAAGACTCGGGCCCAGGCGGTGGACGCCACCGAGAGCAGCTGGTTCACGAGGATGACGCCGGCTCCCACCGCGACCGACGCGGCCGCCTGCCGTCCTCGCAGGGTGCCCGCCGCGAGCAGCAGGAGCAGGACGAACGGGACGGTCGCGACCAGGCCCCGGCGCAGCAGGTGGACCTCGTGACGCATCACTTCGCCTCGCTCTCGGCGACGAACCGGCGGTACATCAGGTAGATCCCGGCGAAGTTCCCCACGAGCGCCCCGACCACGGTGAAGACGCGTCCTGTGCCCACCGCTCGGTCGAGGAGCATCCCCAACCCACCCCAGAGAAGGACCCCGGTGATGATGTAGCTGACAGCCGACCAGCCTTCGCCGATGGCGCGATACAGCTCCCGGGAGTCGCGCGAGGGGGTCAAAGCGCGGTGAAGTCTACGGGATCCCTCGGGGGGCTGTCGATTCGGGGGGCGGACCGCTTGTGAATCCACGCACAAACTATACGCCGGGGCCCGGCTGCCGCGCCACTCCCCGGGCCTGAGGCTCGGCGGGCCCGGGGGAGGGCTCCGTCCACTCACGGTCGCCGTTCCCGTTCCCGCCCCGCCACAGAGGGGTGAGCGTGGCCACGGCGATGGTGCCCCCGGCCACCGCGAAGGCGAGCAGGAACCGCCCCAGGGGAAGGACCGCAGCGACGACCAGGCCCCCGGACAGCAGCAACGCCCACCCGTACATCACGAGCACCGCCTGGCGATGGGAGTGTCCGAGCCTCATGAGCCGATGGTGGATGTGCTCCTTGTCCGGGGTGTATATCGGCCGTCCGGTCGCCAGGCGTCTGAAGACGGCGAAGAGCAGGTCGGTGATCGGGAGGGCGAGGAAGACGATCGGCGTGAACACCAGGGGGAGCGCCACCCGCCCAACGGCCTCCGGGGTGCCGGCGAACCGGCCGATCACCGAGATGGTGGCTCCCGCGAGCAGGAACCCCAACGGATACGCCCCGGAGTCCCCCATGAAGATCCTGGCCGGGTTGAAGTTGTACCGGAGGAAGCCGAGGCAGGCTCCGAAGAGCGCGACCGCGACCAGCGGCGCGATCGGGTCCGGACCGAGGAACTCGCCCGGGAGCTGCAGCGACCAGACGAAGAGCGCACCCGCCGCGATCGCCGTCAGCCCGGCGGCCAACCCGTCGAGCCCGTCCACGAAGTTGACCGCGTTCATGAGGAAGACGATCCAGAAGATGGTCAGGATGGCCGAGACGTCGGGGGACAGGTACAGCACCCCCACCCCCGGGAGCCAGAAGTAGGAGAGCTTCACTCCCGAGATGAACAGGATCCCGGCGGCGAGGACCTGACCGGCCAGACGGGCCCCCACCGATATGTCGTGGCGGTCGTCGGCGAGGCCGATGAGCAGGGGGATCATCCCGCCCACGAGCAGGCCGAACACCTCGCTGAACCGGAAAGCGCTGCGTATGGCGGGGAACGCCGCGGCGGCCGCGAAGGCCGCCAGGATGCCCGCGTAGATGGCGAGACCGCCGATCGTGGGGGTGGGGGCGTGGTGGACCTTTCGGTCCCTGGGGATGTCGACGGCGTCGATGCGGACGGCCAGCCGGCGTACGAACGGCGTTACGGCGTACGTCACGAGCAGCGCTACGAGAGCGACGATCGCGTACTGCCCGACCGGGGGGCGCGGCATCTACAGGTGGACGTCGAGCTCGGGGTAGGCCGTGAACCGTCCGGTCAGGTCCGCGACCTCGGATCGGGCCCACGAGGCGGTCTCCTCGGAGCCGTCGCGCAGCACCCTCCCGATGATCCGTCCGACGGCGACCATCTCGTCCGGACCCATCCCGACGGTGGTGACGATCGGCGTCCCGACCCTTATGCCCGACGCCACCGCCGGGGGGTGGGGGTCGAAGGGGATCGCGTTCTTGTTCACGGTCACGCCGACGCGGTCCAGTCGCTCCTCGGCCTCGGCTCCCGTGAGCCCCACGGGTGTGACGTCCGCGAGGACGAGGTGGGTGTCCGTCCCCCCTGACACGATGCGCAGACCCTCCTCGGCCAGCGTGGCCGCGAGCGTCCGGGCGTTCTCGACGACGGTGGCCGCGTAGCGCTGGAACCCGGGCTGCGAGGCCTCCCGCAGGGCGACGGCCTTCGCGGCGACCACGTGCATCAGCGGGCCCCCCTGGAGCCGGGGGAACACGGCCTGGTCGATCTTCTTGGCGTGCTCCTGCTTGCAGAGGATCATCCCGCCCCGGGGGCCGCGCAGGGTCTTGTGGGTCGTGAAGGTGACCACGTCGGCGTGCGGGACCGGGGACGGGTGGGCGCCACCCGCGACGAGACCGATGAAGTGGGCGGCGTCGCACATGAAGATGGCCCCGACCTCGTCGGCGATAGACCGGAAGGCGGCGAAGTCGAAGACCCGGGGGTAGGCGGTGGCGCCGGCGATCATGACCTTCGGCCGGCTCTTGAGCGCCACCTCACGCACGCGGTCGTAGTCGATCGTCTCCGTGCCCTGCTCGACCCCGTACGCCGCCACCTCGTACAGTTTCCCGGAGAAGTTCACGGGCGATCCGTGCGTGAGGTGGCCGCCGTGGGCGAGGCTCATGCCCAGGAAGGTGTCCCCGGGCTGCATGAACGCGAGGAAGACGGCCATGTTGGCCGAGGCCCCGGCGTGGGGCTGGACGTTGGCGTGGTCCGCGCCGAAGAGCGCCTTCGCGCGCTCGATCGCGAGCGTCTCCGCCTCGTCCACGAACTCGCAGCCGCCGTAGTAGCGGCGCCCGGGATACCCCTCCGCGTACTTCGTCGTCAGCCATGTCCCGAGCGTCTCGAGGACGGCCGGGGAGGGCAGGTTCTCCGACGCGATCAGGTTCACCTTGCCCCGTAGCCGCTCGAGCTCGGAGACGACGATCTTCGCGATCTCCGGGTCGGCGGCGGGGATGAACCGAGGTCCACTCATGGGCTCCTCCTCTCCACGCCGTCGGTCAGGTCGCCCGTCGAGCGCTCCGCGGCCGCGCGTGCGCGGCCTTCCGGGTCCGCGCCGCCTTCTTCTTGGGCGCGTCGGACCGGGGGTCGGGTCGCGGACCCACGACGAGCCGCATCGCATCGATCACGAGCAGCCTCATCACGCGCGCGAACGTCCTCCACCCGTCCGGGTGAACCGCGTCCGGTTCGGGGATGTCGAAGTCCTGCGGGCGCAGGTCCCCCCAGAAACCGTGGTCGGAGCGCGCCCGGCGCCGCAGCTCGTGCGCCGCCTTCACCCGGTCCCTCATCCGGTCGGCCGTACCTGCGTACAGGATGGCCGGCCGCGACGGCGCTCGCCTCGCGTAGTGCACGAACTCCTTCAGGGTGAAGCACCTGTCCCACGAGTCGGGAACCAGGCTCCAGACGTGGGAGGCCTGGTCCCAGCCGATCGCGATGATCAGGTCGGCCCGGCGGCAGTCCTCCGCCGTGACCGTGCGCGGGCGGTGGGAGCCGAGGTCGAGCCCGAACTCCGCGGCGAGGCGCCTCGCCTCGTCGGTGGGGCCGCTCTCGTCGGAGACGGTGGTCCCGGCGGACACGACCCGCCAGCCGCCCCCGTCGAGCTTCGCCAGCTCCTCGCGGGCGCAGGCGGCCGCGAACGGACTGCGCGAGGTGTTACCCGCGCACACGAACAGGATCTCGAACGGATCGGTGGTGGACATGCTTCCCCTCGGTCGGGCCGGGAAGGAGTCTACCACCGCCCCGGGACGTCCCCGAGGGCCTCCCGGACCTCCTCCAGCCCCATGGCGCCGGCTCGCAGGACGACCGGCTCCGGACCCGTCAGGTCCACCACCGTCGAGGCGGTGCCGGCGGGGGCCGGGGGACCGTCCAGGTAGGCCTCCACGCCGTCCCCGAAGACCCCGCGCACCCCTTCGAGGGTGTCCGGGGTCGGCTCGCCCGACCTGTTGGCGGACGTGGTGGCCAGAGGTCCACTCAGCTCCAGGAGCTCCAGCGCGACCGGGTGGTCGGGGACCCGGACGGCCACCGTGCCGCCGGTCGCCCCGAGGTCGGGCAGGGCATCGCGGGCGCGCAGGACCAGCGAGACCGGACCGGGCAGGAGCCGCTCGATCCGCACGGACTCGGGCACCCGGGCGACGCGCGACACCGACCCCGCGGACGCCACCATCACCTGCAGCGGCTTCCCGCGCTCGCGGCCCTTCAGCGCGAAGAGCCGCTCGATCCCGTCTGGCCGGTCGAGACGGGCCCCGAGCCCCCAGACCGTCTCGGTCGGGAACGCGACCACGAGACCCCTCTCGAGCGCCTTGAGCGCCTCGACCGCCTCGATCACCGGGGCCCCCGGGCCCACACGACGCGCGGGCGTCCCGTGTGGTCGTCGCGGACACCCGAGGCCTTCCATCCCGCGACGAGGGTACGGACCCGCTCGGCCTGCTCGGGCGTTCCGACCTCGAGCGCCAGGACGCCGTCGGAGGCGAGGGCCTCCCCGGCCTCCCCCACCAGGCGCACCAGCACCTCGTCGCCGTCCGGACCCGCGAAGAGCGCCTGCGCCGGTTCCCGGAGCACGTCGGGCCCGAGGAGGTCGGAACGGCCCTCCGGCACGTAAGGCGGGTTCGACATGACGAGGTCGATCGACCCTCGCAGGCGCCGCGGGACGGGTCCGAGCAGGTCCCCGGGGACCAGGCGCACGCCCGGCGCGTGACGCGCCACGTTGCGGTCCGCCCAGCGCAGCGCGTCGGGGGAGATGTCCGTCGCCCAGACCTCGGCTCCCGGACGTTCCCGGGCGAAGGCCACGGCGACCGCGCCCGTGCCGGTGCCCACGTCCACCGCTCGCTGCGATCCGGATGTCAGCTCGAGGGCGACGTCGACCAGCGTCTCGGTCTCGGGGCGGGGGACGAGGGCCCCCGGACCGCACGCCATCTCCAGCCCCCAGAACACGACCGACCCCGTGATGTAGGCGAGGGGCTCGTGGGAGGCGCGTCGCTCGATCAGGGCGTCGAGGGGGGCAACCTGGACTGGATCGTCCAGGCGGAGCCACAGCTCGGACCAGGCGATGCCCAGGCCGTGGGCGGCGAGCCGCTCGGCATCCGGACGCGGCGACCCCACCCCGGCGTCGGACAGCACCTGCGTCGCGCGCCGCAGCCAGTCCCGGAGGGTGGCGTCAGGCACCGCCGAGCGCGGACTCCGCGTCCGCGTGCCGGAGGGCTTCGACGATGTCGTCGATGTCTCCATCCATCCTCTGCGACAGCCCGTGGACGGTGAGCCCGATCCTGTGGTCGGTGATCCGGTTCTGCGGGAAGTTGTAGGTGCGGATCTTCTCGGACCGGTCTCCCGTCCCCACCTGGGACCGCCGCGCGTCGGCCACCTCCGCCCGGGCCTGCTCGTCCGCGCGCCGCTGGAGCTTCGCGGCCAGGAGCCCCATGGCCCGCTCCCGGTTCTGACGCTGACTGCGCTCCGACTGGCACGCGACCACCTCGCCGGTCGGGATGTGGGTGATCCGGACCGCCGAGTCCGTCGTGTTCACGTGCTGCCCCCCCGGACCCGACGACCGGTACGTGTCGATGCGCAGGTCGTCGGGGTTGATGTCCACCTCGACCTCGTCGGCCTCCGGCAGGACCGCGACGGTCGCGGTCGAGGTGTGGATGCGGCCGGACGACTCCGTCGCCGGGACGCGCTGGACGCGGTGGACCCCGGACTCGTACTTCAACCAGGACCAGGCGCCCTTCCCGCGCAGCTCGAAGACGACCTCCTTCACCCCGCCCACGTCCGCCTCGGACAGGTCGAGCACCTCGACCGCGTAGCGGTGGCGTTCGGCGAACCGCTGGTACATCCGGAACAGCTCGCCCGCGAACAGGGCCGCCTCGTCCCCACCGGCCCCCGCCCTGATCTCGACGATCACGTTGCGCTCGTCGCGGGGGTCCCGCGGGGTCAACAGCTCGACGATCCGCGCCTCGAGGCTCGCCGCCCGGGCCGCCGCCTCGGCGGCCGCGGCCTCGTAGTACTCGCGCTCCTCGCCGCCGGATGCGTCGCGGACGAGGTCGCGGGCCTCCGACTGCTCGAGGACGGCCTTCTTGTACTCCGCGTAGGCGCGGACCGGCTCCTCGAGCTCGGACACCACCTTGCCGAGCTCGGCCGAGCGCGCGTAATCGGACGCCACCTCCGGCGTGCCCAGCTGCTCGAGGAGCTGGGCATGCTCGGTGGCCATCGCGTCCAGGCGGGAGCGCAGGGCTTCGTCCATGCCGGACAGGATATCTACGTGCCGTGGGGCGCTAGTCGCGCGGGCGGCGCAGGCCGTCGAGGAAGCCGAACAGGTTGAGGGCCACGATCCCGCCCCAGGAGGCCAGGATGCCTTCGAGGTCGGCGGTCGCTCCGGCCACGGCGACCACCGGGGTGCCCAGGATCAGCGTGGCGAGCGCGTACCTCTGTCCCCGCGTGAACCTCCCGTCGCGTCCCCGTCGCCGGCTCGCGACCCTCTCGTCGATGCGGCGGGTGAGCTCGACGTCGACACGGTCCACGAACGACTCGACCAGGTCGGCCTCGTAGGCGGGACCGAGCTCCCGGCGGGCTTGGATCGTCGACAGGAGCTCCTCCTTCAGGGAGCGGTCCTGCAGGAGGGCGGCGCGGATGGGGGCAGCCACGCGAGAGGGGGTCCTGCGTCGCTCTGCCATCCCGGCCAGTCTACCCGGCGGGCATCCGGCGCAACCTGAGCGAGTTGCCGACGACGCTGACGCTGGACAGCGCCATCGCCACCCCCGCCCAGGCCGGGCTCAGGCGCCACCCGAACGCGGGGTAGAGGAGCCCAGCCGCCAGCGGGATCAGCGTCACGTTGTAGACGAAGGCCCAGAACAGGTTCTCGAGGATCGTCCGGTAGGTGCGTCGAGCGAGCCGGAGCGACCGGACGACGCCGCGCACGTCCCCGGAGACGAGCGTGATATCGGCCGCTTCCTTCGCCACGTCGGTACCGGTCCCCAGGGCGATGCCGAGGTCCGCCTCGGCGAGGGCCGGCGCGTCGTTGACCCCGTCCCCCACCATGGCCACCGCTCCGGCACCGCGCAGCGCGGCGACGGTCCGTGCCTTCTGGTCCGGCATCACCTCGGCGCGGACCTCCGAGATCCCGAGATCCGCCGCCACCGCCTCGGCGACGCGGGTGTGGTCGCCCGTGAGCATCACCACGCGGAGCCCCATGCGCCCGAGCTCGGCGACGACCTCGGCGGCGCGCGGCGCCACCTCGTCCGCTACCCCGACGAGCCCGGCGACCGTCCCGTCGACGGCGACCGCCATCGAGGTGTACCCCTTGCCGTACAGGTCCTCGAAACGCGCCCGCAGGTCGTCGGTAGCGTCTATCCCGAGCTCGGACAGCAGCGCCCTCGTCCCGACCACCACCCGCCGTCCCTCGACCACCGCCGATACCCCGCGTCCGGCGTGGGCCTCGAACGAGGTCGGCTCGGGATGCTCCTCGACCGCCGCAGCGATCGCCCGGGCGATGGGGTGCTCGGATCGGGCCTCGGCTCCCGCCGCGAGCCGGAGCACCTCGTCGCTCGTCCACCCGTCCATCGCCACGACGGCGCTCACCACGGGACGTCCGGTGGTGAGGGTGCCGGTCTTGTCGAACACGACCGTGGAGATGGCTCGCGCGCGCTCGAGGGCGGGGCCGCCCCTGATCAGGATCCCGCGGCGCGCGCCCGTCCCGGTCCCGACCATGATCGCGGTCGGGGTGGCGAGGCCCATCGCGCAGGGACAGGCCACGATCAGCACCGAGACCGCCGCGACGAGCGCGTGGTTGAAGCGCGGTTCGGGCCCCGCGATCATCCACGCCACGAACGAGACGGAGGCGATACCCAGGACGACGGGGACGAAGACCGCGACCACCCGGTCGGCCAGCCTCTGGACCGGAGCCTTCGCGCTCTGCGCCTCCCGGACGAGCCGGGCGATCTGGGCGACCGCGGTATCCGCTCCGACCTTGGTCGCCCGGACGGTCAACGACCCCATCGCGTTGAGCGTCCCACCCGCCACCGTGTCCCCGGGCGCCTTGTCCACCGGGATGGACTCCCCGGTGAGGATGGCCTCGTCCACGGCGCTCGTGCCCTCCGTGACCACGCCGTCCACCGGGATCCTCTCCCCCGGACGCACCACGACGAGGTCGCCCACCACCACCCCGGGAGCGGGTACCTCCTCGGTGCGCCCTCCCCGCACGACGCGGGCGGTCGCAGGCGTCAGCTCCATCAGCGACCTGATGGCCTCGGACGCCTTCGCTCGCGCCCGCGACTCCATCCACCGGCCGAGCAGGATCAGCGTGATGATCACGGCCGCGGCCTCGAAGTACCCCTGGGGCATCGCCCCGGTCGCGCTCACGAACCCGGGTGCGACCGTGGCCGCGACCGAGTACCCGTACGCGGCCAGGGTGCCGAGAGCGACCAGGACGTTCATATCCGGCGATCGCCCGCGCAGCGCGGCGGCGGCCCCGCGCAGGATGGGCCAGCCGGCCCAGAACTGGACCGGGGTGGCCAGAGCGAGCTGGACCCACAGGTGCTCGTGGAGCCACGCGGCTCCCGGGACGGCCGGCACCATCGTGGCCAGGAGGGGGACGGTGAGGACGGCCGATACGACGATCCGCGTCAACAGGGCGCGCTCGTACCTGCCGCGAGCGGCGTCGGCCGCCCGGGCCGCCTCCGCGTCGTCGACCCCCTGGTAGTCGTACCCGGCCCGCTCGATGGCGGCCCGCAGCTGGTCCGGGGTGACGTCGCCGGCGACGCTCGCCTGGCCGGTGGCGAGGTTGACGTCCGCCTCCCGGACCCCGTCCACGGCCGTGAGGGCACGCTCCACGCGCGCCACGCACGACGCGCAGTGCATCCCGGAGATGAGGACGGTGGTTCGATCGGACATGGAGCGAGTATATACCCCTAGGGGGTATCTGCGCCGGGGGTCTCCCGGGCGAGCAGCTCCTCCATCGAGACGAGCGCCACCTCGACCTGGTCGTCGGCCGGCTCGCGTGTGGTCACGCGCTGCAGGAGCAGGCCGGGAAGCGTGACCAACCTGACCAGAGGGCTGCGCGGCCGGCGAGCGGCGAGGCGCAGGACCTCGTAGGAGACGGCGGCCACGAGCGGCACCAGCAGGACGCGGGAGCCCAGCCTCCACCACAGCGGCTCCCGCCCGACGAACGCGAAGACGACCACCGCGACGATCATCACGAGCATGAGGAAGTTCGTGCCGCACCGGACGTGAATCGTCGAGAAGCGGCGAACGCCCTCCGGGGTGCGTGGCGCCCCCGCCTCGACGGCGGCGATCACCTTGTGCTCCGCGCCGTGGTATGCGAAGACGCGCCGGATGTCGGAGATCCTCGAGATGAGCAGCACGTAGGCGAGGAGCATCCCTATCCGGACCGCTCCCTCGACGAGCTCCCGCACGACGCCCCCCTCCCCGGCCGGGACCACGAGGGCGGGGAGGAGGACGAAGACGGCGACGAAGAACAGGAAGGCGACGGCCAGGGCGCCCCTGACCTCACGGGGGGTCGGCGCGGCCTCCTCGCCGGCCGATCGGCGGGCCGCTATGGACATCGCCCGCATCCCGACGCTCATGGCATCGGCGAGCGCGATCACCCCGCGGATGAGGGGACGGTCCAGCCACGGGTACCGGCGGGCCAGGTCCCCCGCGGGGTGCGACTCCACGTGGATGCCGCCGTCCGGGCGCCGGACGGCCACCGCCCACCAGCGGGGGGACCGCATCATGACGCCCTCGACGAGGGCCTGTCCGCCGATCGCGTGACGGTCTACGCCGGGAGGGACGTCCTGCCCCACTACACCTTGCGCCAGTCGGTACGGGCGGCGTAGGTGCCGTCGTCCAGCTGGGTGACCCGGTAGTCCTCGAACAGCATCGGCTCGACCCGGCTGAGGCAGAGGAAGATCCGGAAGAAGAGGTCGCGGATCTCGATCTCCGCGTGGGCGTCGGTGCGCATCTCCACCATGTGGCGCCACGCCCTCACGTTCCCGGACATCACGAGGAGCGTCTCCGCCTCGTTGGGGAGCACGGACCGGGCCGCCTGCTGGACCCTCTTGCGCAGATCCGTGCGGCGCTCGCCGCCGAGCATCGGGCTCCCGTCGGTCTGCAGGGCCTGGAGCTCGTCGGCGACCTCCTCGTACTCCCGGGCGGCCGCGTCGATCCGCTCGCAGAACCGCTTGTGCAGGGACGGCACGTCGCGGTACTCGGGCCTCTCCACGAACCTCAGCACCTTCCCGGACACGAACCGCTGGGACAGCTGCGAGTAAGCCGTCCCGGCCCGGTGGCGGATGATCTCGTGGGTGTTGGACCGGGAGATCCCGTAGCAGAGGAACGTGAACGTCGCGTGCTCGTAGACGGACCCGTGCCCCGAGGAGCTGAGATTGTCGAAGTACCGCTTGGCGTCGGCGTTGTAGGTGCGCTTCGGTCCGAAAGACGCGTAGCAGACCTGTCCCGCCGTCTTCAGCAGACGGGACGCCGTCGGGAGCTCGGTCGGGTCGTCGAGGTAGCCCGGGAACCCCAGCTCTTCGTCGAACCCCTCGAGGAAGGGCCGCATCCCGGACAGGTCGACGTCGGGCTTCGACAGCATCACCACGCCCGCGTGCTGGAGGTACGGCGTGCCGGCCGGGGTGCGGTGGACGTCGCTGTGGAGCTGCGGGAAGCCGTTGGACACGTCGCCGCCGAGGCGCTCGAAGAGGTCGTGGGGGTCCATGTGGGGGCAGTCTAGTGGGGCCTGCCGACGCGCGCCTCACTTAGCATGGCGCGAGATGGACATCGAACAGACCCAGCGCCACCTGGGGGAGATGAGCCCCCACGAGATCGCGGACGAGCTCGAGCGGCTCGACCGCGAGGAGCGGGCGCTCGCGTTCAGGCTCCTGCCTCGGGACCGGGCGCTGGAGGTGTTCGAGGACCTCGACGCGCCCCTCCAGCAGGAGCTGCTCGAGGCGCTGCGGGACGAGTCGGTGCGCCGCCTCTTCGAGGAGATGGACCCCGACGACCGGGCCCGACTCCTCGACGAGCTCCCGGCGAAGGTGGCCAAGCGCCTGGTGGCGGGCCTCAGCCCGCACGAGAGGGCGCTGACCTCGGTCCTGCTCGGCTACCCCGAGGAGTCGGCCGGCCGGATCATGAGCCCGGAGTACGTCAACCTGCGGGCCTCCATGACCGTCGAGGAGGCCCTCGCCAAGGTGAGGCGGGCCGGCCAGGAGGCGGAGACGGTCTACGCGCTGCCGGTCACCGACGACCAGAGGCGCCTCGTGGGCGTCGTCGGTCTCCGCGCGCTCGTCCTGGCCAGCCCCCAGATGCACGTGTCGGCGCTGATGACGCCCAAGGAGGAGGTCGTCTTCGGACGCGTGACCGACGACCAGGAGGACGCGGCACGACTGGTCGGCGACGCCAGCCTGATCGCGCTGCCGGTCGTGGACTCCGAGGACCGCCTGGTCGGGATCATCACCTTCGACGACGCGATGGCGGTCCTCGAGCGCGAGAGCACCGAGGACGTCGCGCGCGCCGGGGCCTCGCAGCCCCTGGACCGCCCCTACCTGGCGTCGTCGCTCTTCCAGGTCGCCCGCAGCCGCGCCATGTGGCTGCTGCTGCTCGGCGTGGCGGCCACGCTCACGGTCAACGTCCTGCAGTACTTCGAGGACACGCTCGACGAGGTCGTGACGCTGGCGCTGTTCATCCCGCTGCTCATGGGGACCGGGGGAAACACGGGCGCGCAGTCGGTGACGACCATCGTGCGGGCCATGGCGCTGGGCGAGGTGCGTTTCGGCGACGTCCTCAGGGTGATCTGGCGAGAGGCGCGCGTAGGGATACTCCTGGGAGCCATCCTCGGCGTCCTGGCATTCCTGCCCGTCAGCATCTTCTTCGACGGGGACCTGGCGCTCGTGATCTCGCTCACGCTGATCAGCGTCTGCACGCTGGCCGCGACGGCCGGCTCCCTGCTCCCGATGCTCGCCAAGCGCGTGGGGGTCGACCCCGCGGTCGTGAGCGCGCCGCTCATCACGACCTTCGTCGACGCGACCGGGCTCGTGATCTACTTCCTGATCGCCAAGGCGATCCTGGACCTCTAGCCGCTACTTCTTCTTGGCGCCCTTGCGCATCGCGTCGGTCTTCTCCTGACGGCGACGGAAGCGATCGACCCGGCCCCCCGTGTCCACGAACTTCTGCTTGCCCGTGTAGAAGGGGTGACACTCCGAGCAGATCTCGACCTTTATCTCCCCCACCGTCGAACGGGTGAGGAAGTCGTTGCCGCAGGCGCAGTGCACGCGGCACGTCCCGTACTGAGGGTGGATCTCGGACTTCATCAGCTGCTCCCTGGGTGCTTGGCTATCTCTTTGAGGAACTCGGCGTTGGACTTCGTCTGCTTCATCTTATCGATGAGCAGCTCGATGGCCTGAGCCGCGTCGAGGGCGTGGAGCACTCGCCTGAGCCTCCAGGCGAGCTGGAGCTCCTCGGAGGACATGAGCAGCTCCTCCTTGCGGGTCCCCGAGCCCTCCACGTTGATGGCCGGGAACAGCCTCTTCTCGGCGAGGCTGCGGTCCAGGCGCACCTCCATGTTCCCGGTGCCCTTGAACTCCTCGAAGATGACCTCGTCCATCCTCGAGCCCGTCTCGACGAGGCAGGAAGCGATGATCGTGAACGACCCGCCCTCCTCGATGTTCCGGGCCTTCCCGAAGAACCGCTTGGGGGCTCCCAGCGCGGTCGAGTCGATACCGCCGGACAGGATCTTCCCGGACGCGGGGGCGGCGAGGTTGTACGCGCGCGCCATCCTGGTGATCGAGTCGAGCAGGACGACGACGTCCGTCCCGCCCTCGACGAGGCGCATCGCACGCTCGAGCACCAGCTCCGAGACCTGGATGTGGTCGTCCGCGGGCCGGTCGAAGGTCGAGGCCACGACCTCGGCCGCCTTGACCGTCCGCTTCCAGTCGGTGACCTCCTCGGGCCGCTCGTCCACGAGCAGCACGATGATGTGGCACTCGGGGTTGTTCTCGATGATCGCGTTGGCGATCTGCTTGAGGACGGTGGTCTTCCCGGCCTTCGGGGGGGAGACGACCATCCCGCGCTGCCCCTTGCCGATCGGGCAGACCAGATCGAGGATCCGCTCCGTGTACCCCTTCGGGTCGTTCTCGAGGCGGAGCCGCTCGTCGGGGAAGAGGGGCGTCTGCTTGTCGAAGGCCGGCCGCTGACGGGCCCGGTCGGGGTCCATGTTGTTGATGGCCTCGATCCGCAGGAGGGCGTAGTACTTCTCGCTCTCCTTCGGGGGCCGGATGAGCCCGGTGACCTCGTCCCCGCGGCGGAGCCCGAAGCGGCGGACCTGCGACATGGACACGTAGACGTCCTCGTCGGAGGGCAGGTAGCCCTGGGTGCGCAGGAACCCGTACCCGTCCGGGAGCACGTCGAGGACGCCCCGCCGGTACAGGAAACCCTCCTCCTCGGCCCGTGCGCTCAGGATGCCCGTGACGAGCTCTTCCTTCGTCAGGCCCTCGGGGTCGTCGATCTTCGCCTCGTCGGCGAGCTTCAAGAGCTCCGCGATGTCCTTCGACTCGAGCTCGGCCCGGTCGAGATCGACGTTGGTCTCCTGCTCCTCGTTATCGACGTCGGGGAACCCGTGGTCGATGTCGCGG
>DATLFR010000086.1 GCA_035540895.1 Actinomycetota bacterium
CTCCTGCTCTCGGGGGGCAACGTGGACCTCCGCGCCTGGGCGTCCCGCTTCGAGGGCTAGTCGCCGGCCCGCGGGCTGGGCCATACCTACCGGGCGGCGGCGCTCGTGATATGGTTCACATAGAGTTGAGCAAGCGCTCAAGATGGAGGAGGCAGCCATGGGAGCCCTTCCCGAGCAGGCGGAGCAGGTCCTGGGGGCGGCGCTCGTCTGCGAGTTCACGGTCATCGGCCCCGAGGGCCGGCCCATCACCCACCCGATGATCCCGCTCTACGACGGAGAGCGGATCTACATGACCTCGAGCGTGCTGTTCTCGCGCAAGCTGCGCCACGTGAAGGCGAACCCCCGCGTCTCGGTCGCGGTGACCGACCCGGCGGCATGTCCGGGGCTGGACGCCTTCCACCGCGTCACCGTCCAGGGGGACGCGACCGTCCACGAAGGGGACCTGCACCGCGACTGGGAGCGGATCCTGCCCCTGTGGACCGCGAAGGAGCCCATGGTCGCCTCCCTGCTGGCGAAGCGGGTGGCCCTCCCGCTCTTCTGGGAGCGGGCGCTCATCGAGGTGGTCCCGCGGCGTGTCCTCGTCTGGACGGACGGGCGGACGGACCGGCCGGCGCAGGTGTACGAGGGGGTGACGAGTTGACGGTCTCCCAGGAGGTCCTCGGCAAGCTGGAGGAGGGGTACGAGCACGCCGTCGTCTCGTGGGTCGAGGACGACGGGTACCCGACCAGCGTGGCGACCGGGTTCCGGTGGTCGCGCTCCCGCGGAGTGGTCGTCCTGGACACCACCGCCGAGCCGTTCCCCACCGACCGGGACGTGAACGTGATCTTCAGCCACATCAGGCCGCAGCCCGGGGTCGGGTACGACGAGCGGCGCTACGTGTCCCTCACCGGTCGGCTGCGTCCGGCCGACGGGCGCTACGAGGTGGTCGGCTCCCGGGGGTACGCCTGGGACGAGCAGGACCTCCACTTCGTCCGCTACTCGGAGCGAGGCGTGCCCCGGGCCCAGGAGTACCTGGGGGAGCTGAGCGCGGACCGCGGGGAGCCGGTCCGGCCCAGGCTGAGCTTCGGGTGGCTCGCGCTCCGGGCGACCCGGCTCCCGTTCGTGACCGCGACCGCCGTCCCCGTCTTCCTGGGCGTGGCGGTGGCCGCGCACAACGGACGGTTCGACCTGGGACTCGCCCTCTGGACGCTGATCGGCGCCGTCCTGATCCACCTCGGACTGAACGTGGCCAACGACGTCTTCGACACCATGTCCGGGGCCGATGCGGCCAACGACAGTCCGACCCAGTTCAGCGGGGGCTCCCGCGTCGTCCACTACGGGCTGGTCAAGCTGCGCACCCTGGCCGTGCTCTCGTCCGCCTTCTACCTGTCCGGGATCGGCATCGGGCTGTACCTGGCCGCGCAGCGGGGCTTCTGGCCGCTCTTCTGGCTCGGGGCCGTGGGGGTCGCGATCAGCGTCGCGTACACGGCGCCTCCCCTGCGTCTCGTGCACCGCGCGCTGGGCGAGATCGCCGTGGGAGCCGGGTTCGGCCCGATCGTCGTGCTCGGGGCGTACTTCGTCCAGGCCCAGCGGTACTCGGCGGAGGCGCTCTACGCGTCGGTCCCCATAGGACTCCTGGTCGCGCTGATCCTCTACGTGAACGAGGTCCCGGATCGCGCGGGGGACGCCGCCGTCGGCAAGCGCACGCTGCCCGTGAGGCTGGCTCCCAGCACGGTCACCACCGGGTACGCGATCGCCGCCGCGGTGATCTACGGGTGGGTGCTGGTCGGGGTGGCCGCCGGTCTCATGCCGGTCCCGACGCTGGCCGCCCTGGTGACGATCCCTATGGCGATGAAGGTCTTCCGCGGGCTGCGTGACCACTACGACTCCCCGTACGAGCTCATGCCCTACATGGGCACGGGGGTGAACCTCCAGCTCGCGGCCGGGATGCTGCTCGTCGCCGGGTACGTGGCGCAGATCCTGCTCGACCGCTTCGGATAGGGTTGGGCCCGATGAGGTTCGGGCTCGACATCAGCCAGCACCAGCTCACCTGGGACGAGATCGTCCGCCGGGCTCGGTACGCGGAGGAGGCCGGGTTCGACGGAGCCTGGGTCTTCGACCACTTCAAGGCGCTCTACGGCGACCCGACCGGCCCGTGCTTCGAGGCCTGGACCCTCCTCGCCGCGCTCGCCGCGACGACCGAGCGCATCCGGCTGGGCGTGCTGGTGACCGGGGTCACGTACCGACACCCGTCCATCCTCGCGACCGAGGCGGTCACGGTCGACCACGTCTCCGGGGGGCGGCTCGAGTTCGCGATCGGGGCCGCCTGGTACGAGCAGGAGCACACCGAGCTGGGGGTGCCCTTCCCCGGCCCGCGGGAGCGTATCGAGCGGCTGGACGAGGCCCTCCAGCTGACCAAGCTCCTGTGGACCACCGACGGAGCCACGTTCTCGGGAGCCCACTACGAGCTGAAGGACGCGACGTACCGGCCGCGTCCGATCCAGCAGCCGCACCCCCCGATCTGGATCGGGGGAGGAGGGGAGCGCGGGATGCTCCCGCTCGTCGCCCGTCACGCCGACGTCTGGCACGGGTTCGGGAACGTAGCCGACCTCACCCGGAAGTCGCAGGCGATCGACCGCCACGCCGAGGAGGCGGGACGCGACCCGGCGACGATCGCGCGGTCCACCGCGCTCTCACTCTCGGAGCCGTGGGACAGCGTCCGGCGCCGCATCGAGGAGCTGTCCGAGGCGGGCTTCTCCTACCTGACGGTGGGGTGGCCGTCCGAGGGGCAGGAGAGGATGGACACGTTCGTGTCCGAGATCCTCCCCGCCTTCTCGGGTTAGAGCTGCATCGACTTGATCTCGAGGAACTCCTCGAGACCCCACCGGCCGAGCTCCCGTCCGTAGCCGGACTGCTTGAACCCGCCGAACGGGGCGACGGGGTTGAAGCTGCCCCCATTGATATCGACCTGTCCCGCGCGGATCCGCTTGGCCACCCGCAGGGCGCGGTCGGTGTCACCCGACCAGACGGCGGCGGCCAGCCCGTAGATCGTGTCGTTCGCGATCCGGACGGCCTCCTCCTCGTCGGTGTAGGGGATGATCGAGAGCACCGGTCCGAAGATCTCGTCCTGGGCGATCGTCATGTCGTTGCGGACGTTCGAGAAGACCGTCGGCTGGACGAAGTAACCCTTCTCGATGGGAGGCTCGTCCCCGCCCGTCACGAGCGTGGCTCCCTCCTCGATGCCCCGACGGATGTAGGACAGCACCCTCTCCTGCTGGGCCTTGGAGACCATCGGCCCCAGCTTGGTGTCCGGGTCCATGGGGTCGCCCACCTTGAACGACTCGGCCGCCTTCTTCGCGAGCTCGACGACCTCGTCGAGGCGGTCCTGCGGGACGAGCATCCGGGTCCAGGCGGTGCAGGTCTGACCGCCGTTGAGGAAGGCGAAGTTGACGCCCGTGGTCACGGCCTTGGCGAGGTCGGCGTCGTCGAGGATGACGTTGGGGGACTTCCCCCCGAGCTCGAGCTGGACCCGCTTCACGTCCTGGGAGGCCACCTCGGCCACCCGCTTGCCGGCCCGGGTCGAGCCGGTGAACGACACCATGTCGACGAGGGGGTGGGCGACGAGCGCCTCGCCGACCACCGGACCCGTCCCCGTCACCATGTTGAAGACGCCCGCCGGAAGACCGATCTCGTCCAGGATCTCGGCGAGGATGTAGGCGGCGAGCGGAGCGACCTCGGACGGCTTCAGGACCACCGTGCAGCCCGCGCCGAGCGCGGGCACGACCTTGTTCACGATCTGGTGCAGGGGGTAGTTCCACGGGGTGATGCAGCCGACGACCCCGACCGGCTCCCGCACGATCTTCGAGTTCCCGACCTCCTCCTCGAAGGGGAACTCGTTGAGGATCTGCGCGTAGGTCCCGGAGATCGTCATCGGGAGCCCGGCCTGCACGACGGTGGCCAGCCCGAAAGGCATGGCCCCCACGTCGCGGCAGTAGGTCTCGGTGATCTCGTTCATGCGGGCGGTGAGGCCCTCGTTGATCTGCTGCAGGACCTTCGCCCGGTCGGGGACGGAGGTCTGCGACCACGTCTCGAAGGCTCGGTGGGCGGCCCGGACGGCGGCGTCGATGTCGTCGGGGGTCCCGGCGGGGATCTGGGCGATGACCTCCTCCGTGGCCGGGTTCAAGACGTCGATGGTCTCGCTGCCGGTCGACGGGACCCAGGCGCCGTCGATGTACAGCTTGTCGTGGTTAGCCATGCGGACCTCCCCGTAGGCGCTTCGTCGCGGTGCCCCTACAGCCTACGCGGTCAGGGAGCCGGGCCGTCCCCGATGAACGGGACCCATGCCTCGACCACGGTGCCGGTTCCGGGCTCGCTCGAGATACGCGCCCACCCCTCGGCCATCTCCGCGCGCTCGCGGATCGACGCCAGGCCGAGGTGACCGGTCTCCGGCGTCGCCGCGGTGTCAAAACCGGTCCCGTCGTCGGTGACCCTGACGAGGACCCCGTCGTCCGACGGCTCCAGGTCGACCTGGACGTTCGTCGCCCGGGCGTGCTTCCGCACGTTGATCAGCGCTTCCTGGGCGATCCTGTAGACGACGGCGCCGGTGTCCGGGGGTGGGGGCTCGGGGAGCCGGTCGGAGAGGGAGAACCCCGTCCCGGACTCGTGCAGGGTCTCCTCCAGGTAGGTCTGCAGCGCGGGGACGAGCCCTTCGAGCTCGAGGGTGCGCGGACGCAGCTCGAACAGGAGGTGCCGCAGGCGCGCGACCGCGTCCTGGACGCTCTGACGGGTCTGTTCCAGCGCCTTGCGGACGTCGGGGTCGCCGACTCGGTCCTGCACCATGCCGAGGCGCATGGCGGCGACCGCCATGATCTGGAGGGAGTCGTCGTGGATATCGCCGGCGATCCTCTTCCGCTCGTCCTCCTGCGCCCGCACCATCGTCCCTACCCGCCGGCGACGCCCGCCCCGGTCGGGCGAGGTCGCCGCGCGGGGGGCCGGACCCCGTCCGGGGCCGTCCACCAGCGCGCGCAGCGTCTCTATCGAGATCGACGCCTCGCCATGGGCCGCCCGGCGGACGGCGCCGGTCACGTCCTCGTGCTCCGATCCTTTGACGACGTACCCGACGGCCCCCGCCTGCAGCATCTCGAGGACCGTGCTCTGGTCCGAGTACGCGGAGAGCGCCACCACCCGCGTGCCGGGGGAGACGGCCAGGATCTCGCGCGTCGCAGCCGGGCCCCCGCTTGGACGCATCCGAACGTCGAGCAGGACCACGTCCGGGTGCTGCTGCACGGACAGCTTCACGGCCCGGTCGGTGTCCTCGGCCAGGCCGACCAGCTCGAAGCCGCCGGAGCCGGCCAGCAGGTCGGACAGGACCTCCCGGACGGCGGGCTCGTCGTCGGCCACCAGGACCCGGATGGGCACGTCCCCTCCTGTGCTCACGCTTCAAGCATCGTACTGCGGGACCGGAAACATGAGTTCCTGCCCTCGGGGGCAGGAACGCGGGCACCGCGCGCCGAACCCTGACGCGTCACCGTGTCCACCTGGGGAGGTTCCACCACATGCGCGTCCGCCACGTCCTGACCGTCTTCGTAAGCTCCATGCTCGTCGTAGGTGCGGCCTGGGCCGGGATCGGCCTGGCTCCCGTACCCGGGGCCGATCCCGGCGCGACGCTCGCGGTCGGGAACGCGGTCCCCGTGTCGCTCGCGGACGCAGGGGTCGGCACCGGCGAGGCGCTCGGCGCCGACGAGGCGCTCGTGGGCGCGGCGAAGGTGAGCATCAAGCCCCAGCCGGACGCCGCCGAGGGCGAGGTCTGGCAGAGGGAAGGTTGCGCGGTGATCACCAACCCGCAGTCCTCGGCGGACCACGTCGCGGACTTCTCGGGCGGTCCGTGGGCCGAGAACCCGAACTGCATCTACATGGGCGGGTACGGGATCGGGCCGACGAACCCGGTCCGGACCTGGGACGACGAGGACGACGGCGGCTACGGACTCTGGAGCCGGTCGGTCGCCGTCTCCCGGGGCGGACAGCTCGTCGTCCTGACCATCCTCGACGCCGTCTACTACTTCGGCGAGTACCGGACGATGTGTCCCGGGTGCGGGGCCTTCGACCTGGCCAACGACCTCGCCGAGGACTACGCCGCGCTCGGCGCGACCCCCTCGTCGTTCGTCTTCGCCTCCACCCACTCCCACACCGCGCCCGACTTCATCGGCGGGTGGGGCGGGGTGCCGCGGTGGTACCACGAGCAGGTCGCGGAGGCGATGAAGAGGTCGGTCGCCGACGCCCTCGCGTCGATGCGGCCCGCGACGATCGTCGCCGGGGAGACGCTGGCGCGCGCGTTCAACTCCGAGCGCCGCGACAACTACCGCTCGGCCGAGGACCCGACGCTCGCCTGGTTCCGCGCCCTCGACCGCGACCAGCAGACGATCGCCACCGTGGGCGCGTACGCCGCCCACGCGGTCAGCGTCTCCGCCGGCGCCGGCAAGGCTCACGCGGACTACCCGGCCGTCTTCGCCAGGCGCGCCGAGGACCGGTTCGGCGGGGTGGGGATGGTCTTCCAGGCCGGGCTCGGGAACATGTCACCGCGGTCCGGCCCGCCGATCGCCGGCAAGCCGGACGCGCCCAACTGGGAGCGGCAGGGGTACGGACTCGCCGACGCCATCCCCGCCACCGGCGGGACGCTGGTCACTTCGCCGGACGTGCGCGTGCGCAGCGAGTTCTGGGACCAGCCGGTCACCAAC
>DATLFR010000087.1 GCA_035540895.1 Actinomycetota bacterium
GGGGTTCCGAGCCCGACGTAGAACCCCCCATCGGGGAACCCGACGAGGGAGGGATGTGTTGCGCCACCTGCGGATCGCGATCTCGGCCGCCGTCTTGCTGTCGTCTCTGGCCGTCACCGGCCCGGCGCGCGCGCACAACCCGCCCATCCTCGTCGGATCCCTCACGTCCGACTCGACGCTCTTCTGGGACGGGGGGTCGGTCGGTTACGACCCGATCTACAGCGCGCCCGTCGTGCCCAGCATCCCGGTCGCTCCCCGATGCGAGGTCGCCGAGCCCTGCTATCAGTACCGGATCGACGTCCGGGAGCCGGGAGCCATGCTCCGGATCGCCCTGGACACCCCGATGCGCGACGACGGTTTCGAGTTGACGGTGATCTCCCCCTCGGGGGCGTCGGTCACCCAGAACAACTCAAACCGCTACAGCATCGAGGTCCGGCGCCCCAACCCGGAGGTCGGCCGCTGGACCGTGCTCGTCGCCCCCTACAGCGCCGAGTACGCCGACTTCCGCATGCGCGCCAAGTTGGAGAGCGCCCCCCACGTCCCGACCCCCGACGCGGAGGGACGTCTGCTTCCCAACCTGCGCGTCACGCGCCTGTGGGAGTTCGGGTTCGTGGCCCCGGCCAACCCACTGAACGGGCTCTTCCCGCCGGACGACGCCAACCCGCCGCTCGAGGCAGCCGGACAGGCGCCGCTCTCGTGCGCGCTGGACGAGATGGCCGAGGACGAGGCGCAGCGTTGCCTGCGGTACTCCTTCGGCCTGGCCAACGTGGGTGACGGCGTGTTCGACATCCGGTGGACGGCGGACCGGCTGAACGGGTTCCAGATGACGCAGTGCATCCAGCGTCCGAACCAGACCCCGCTCGCGAGCCCGGCCGGGACGGGGTCGTGGCACAAGACCCACGGGCACTGGCACTACGACGACGTGATCTTCCACGACATCTGGAAGGTCACCGACCGCTCCACCGGCGAGATGGTCAAGGCGGGCGATGGCAAGAAGCTCGGGTACAGCCCGGCCGACCAGGGCATCGCCGAGTGGCAGAGGTTCGTGCAGGCCCCGGCCGGCACGAGCGGGTCCGCCGGCAACTGCGCGCCCGGGAGCGACTCGCGCCTGGGGATGTCGGCCGGGTGGGGTGACGCGTACCGGTACCAGCGTCCCGGGAACTACGTGGAGTTCGGGGCCAACGGGGACGGCTGGTACGTGGTCCGCACGATCGCCGACCCTCTCGGACAGGTGCTTGAGTCCGACGAGTCCGACAACACGTCGTACGCCTACGTGCGGGTGGTCGGGACGGAGGTGGACGTCCTCGAGTCCGGTCTGGGGGAGAGCCCCTGGGACCCGGACAAGGTGGTGTTCGAGCTGTGAGGCGACCGATCGGCCTTCTCGCAGCGGCGGCCGTCGCCATCTTCGCGGCCGCCCCCGCCGAGGCGGTGGTGGCGACGAGCTTCGGGCACGTCTACGCGCCACCCGTGATCGTGGTCGTGGCGGGGCATCCGGCCACCTACCTCAACGCCGACATCGACCCGCACGACATCGTGGCGACGTCCGAGGCGGCCGGCCAAGGGGAGCTGCCCAAGGGAGCGCGCCCCGCAGGGTCCGCGCCCTGGTGCGCCGATTACGACGGCCCGCTGCGGGGGATGTTGTGCCCGCTGTTCTGGACGCCCGTCCTTCAGACCGGCGGCGCGCACGAGATCCTCGGCGTGTCGGACGCGGTGCCTGGGGAGACCTACGGCTTCTACTGCACCCTCCACCCGTACATGACGGGGACACTCGTCGTCGTCGACCCCCGGTAGGGCAGGAGGGCCCCCGACGACGTCGAACCCGTCGACGGGGTATCGGATCCGGACGCTGGAGGGGCCATGCGCAAGCTCGTCGTCGCTCTGCTCGTCGTCGTGTCCTCGGCCGCCCCGGCGGCCTCCGCGCTGCCGTCCGTGTCCGGGAGTGCCGGACGTCGGCAGGTCGTCGCCGTCGAGGGCGGGATCGAGGCGGAGGACGTCCGAGGGGACGTGGTCTACCTGATGGGACGTCTGTACGTCGAGTTCATGGCCGGTGCGGACGCCGGCGACCCTGCGTCCCCCGGCACCTTCCGAGCCACCGGGTACGCGGACACGTACGACGCCGAGGCGGACCGGCGCGGCTGGATCTACTTCCCGCCTCAGGACGTAGGGGCGGCCACGCTCACGTCCGACCCGCTCGGGACGACCGTGTCCTTCGAGGCGTCGCTGCTGGACACGGACACCCAGGCGCACCCCGTCTCGGTCCGCCTCACCCGGCCCACCTCGACGACGCTCGGGCACCCGAGCACCCAGAGCCCCGGTTTCAATGCGTGGTGGGACGCATCGGGCGCATCGGCCCGGTACCAGGGCGAGGTGCTCGTGCACCGCACGGGGTACACGATCGAGGCCCGGATCGGGACGCTGTCCCTGTCGTGGGAGCCGGGGTGCACGGCGTGCGGTTGGGGCTGGGCGACGACGGTCCAGGGGGCCTCGGCCACACCCGAGGTGCGGGCCACGGTGTAGCCGACGTCCGCTAGATGCGCTCCAGGCGGATGATCGCGTAGCCGTTCGGCTGCGAGATGGTGACCGGGAGCCCGTCCCGCAGCGTCTGCGCGTCGAACGAGCCGAACTCGCTCACGGGCTGCTCCTGGTTCGCCGGGTCGTGGCGCGTGAGCCGGTACGTCCCGTCGTCGATGCCGCGCAACGCGATCGCGCGGGTGTCCCCGGCTCCCGTCTGGCGGTAGGCGAGCAGGAAGCCCCGGCCCGCGTCGCGGTTCCACGGCTGGAGCGCGGTCCAGCCGCCGGTGAGCGGGTCGTCGAGGAGCGGGTACGTCATCGTGGCCAGCTCGCGGCGATGCCGCTTGTAGAAGTCGGTCCAGACCTTCACCTGCTTCCGCTCCTCCGTCGTCAGGTCGGTGTCGATCTTGAGCCAGAAGGTCATGTGGCTCGGGAGGGCGGCCGCCATGAGGTAGTCGATCCCCTTGGCCTGGCGGTCCGTCCGGTTCCCGAGCGCGTGCTGTCCGAGCGCGTACCCCGCCACGTAGGGCGCGAGGTTCCAGACGTTGTGCAGGAGCTGCTCGGTCGCCGGGTTGCCGTTCTGGAACCAGGAGGGGCCATAGGACAGGGAGTAGGGGAACGCGCGGTAGTCGTTGGTCTCGTCGACGCCGAACCCCACGTCGGGGAAGTCGCCTCGCAGGCGGTCGAGCATGGCCCGGAAGGAGTCGGCGTACTCGTACATGTCCACGCTGTCCACCCCGGCGCAGTCGAGCCACACCAGGAAGTCGAACTTGAACTGCTTGACCTCCCACCGGGTGACGGCGCGGCGGATGCGGGACTCGATGTAGTCGATCAGCCGGGCGGGTTCGTTCGTGTCCGGGTGCAGGCCCCACGCTTCCGGGTTCCACACGCCGAGGCCCGCCTCGTTCGACCCGGAGTCGGGCTGGACCATGCTCAGCCCCGCGGTGCCGTGTCCGACGGGGGCGCACGCCCACTGGGGGTTCGTCCGGTACGCGGTGGACGAGGGATGGAACTCCATCGGCGTGAACCACAGGCCGAGGTCGATGTCGTCGTCTGGGTCCTCGGGATCGCCGCGCAGGCGCTCCCGGACGGCGACCCAGTCCGCGTCGAGGAAGCGCGGCTCGAACTTCGGGCTCGTGCCGCGGCGCGGCTCCGGGCACCCGGGCGAGTCGGGGCACCAGTCCCCGGACCGCGCCTGCCACCCGTCGTCGAAGATGAAGGTCTCGACGCCCATCTGCTCGGCCGCGTCAGCCAGCTTCAGGAAGCGCGCGTGGTCGACGTCGTCCTTCACGCCCGTAGAGATCCTGTTGTCGTCCACGCGGTCGGTGTTGAAGACCACCCGCGGCTCCCATCCGGTGAGGGAGCGGAAGAACAGGTGGTGCTGCCACGGCTCGTCGTCACCGTCGAGCCCGAACCCCGTGAACACGGGCTCCAGGTCGAGGGGACGGCCGGGACGCACAACCCGGTGCCGCGCCGGTGCCTGCGTGGGGTTGGAGACATGGACGCTCTCCTCGATCGGCCCGAAGTACACGACGTCGCGCGAGGTGTCGACCGACGCCGACGCGACGCGACCGTCGTAGTAGCCGCGGGTCGAGTGGTAGTTGTTGCGGAGCTGGACCGAGAACAGACGCCGCCCGTTGGGTAGGCGAGGGACAGCCACTGCCCATGCGACTCGAGCGGCCGTCCGGCAGGCGCCGACGCGGACACCCGCCACGGACCCGGCTGATGGTCGCCGATAGCACCCGGGCGCCATCCGTCGTCGTAGCGCCAGTCGGCGCCTGCCCTGAACGCATGGACGGTCGTCGCGGGGGCAGGCCCGGCGGGGAGCCGGTCGAGGTCGTAACCCGAGATGGCGACGGGGGCGAGCGACTCGATCCGGGTGTCCGTGCGGAAGCCGGCGATGCCCGCCCGCACCTTGACGGTACGGGTTACCGATGCGACGCCGGGGATCAGCAGCTCCCAGACGATCCGGGCCGTGTCCGGCTCGTTGTGGGCCGTCACCCTGTGCAGCCGCATCGCGTCGCTTCCGATCCGGACCCCGTCCACGACGAGCGCGAGGTCGGCCACCGGGCCCGAGAGGAAGAGCTTGCCGCCGCGCCTGTCCTGTATCGACGTGGTCACGAGGCTTGACCTCTCCCACGTCCGCTCGACGAGTCCGTTGCCGAGCGCCACGTAGGTGTTCGCCACGTACCCCAGCGGCGTCGTCGAGGCCGTCGCCGTCAGGCGCGGGAGGCGGGCGTCTGCCGTGGTCGGCAGCAGCATGGCGATGCCGACGGCGAGCGCGGACAGACGCAGACGGGGACGCATGGTGCATGGTTCGGGCTCGGGTGCGCCCGTTCCTGCTGCCTTCCCGCTCGGCGCGGGTCCTCAGGCCAGGTGGTGCAGGATCTCCTCCTGGACCCACCCCAGCCAGTGCAGCACCCCCAGCGCGGGAGCCTCCGGGTCGCGGGGGTCGAGGTCGCGCGCCATCTTCTCCTCGTCGACGCCGAGACGGGTGCCGATGGCGAGTCGCAGGTCTGTGAGGAGGGCGAGCCAGCCGGAGGCGGCGTCCTCGTCCAGGGTGAGCGACGCGGGCCCCGTCTCCCCGAGATCGGAGGCTGTCCGCCGGGCTCCCTCGAGCTTCAGCCGCTCGAGCTCCGATCCGGCGTACCGCCGGAAGTCCTGCTCGGCCTCCGGTTCCGCCCCCCCGTAAGCGGCGGGGAAGAGCCGGTCGACCACCGGGTCGGCGGGGCCGGCGTTGGCTTCGAGAAGGGACACCATCTCCTCGACGAGCCGGCGCAGCAGGCCGGCTTCGTCCTCGTCCAGCTCGACGCGGACGCCGCCGGGAGACCGCGAGAACCGAGGCACTAGTCGGACTTCGACATCGTCGCCCACAGACCGTGGGCGTGGAGCCGGAAGACGTCCGTCTCCGCCTTCTCACGCGGGCCGGACGATACGACGGCGCGCCCGCGGTGGTGGACGTCCAGCATCAGCTTGGTGGCCTCCTCGCGCGAGTAGCCGAACAGCTTCTGGAACACCCAGGTCACGTACGACATGAGGTTCACCGGGTCGTTGTGCACTATCACCAGCCACGGACGGTCGGGAGCTCGGTCTTGGTCGGTGCCGGTCTCGTCGATGCGCTGCGGCGTGACAACGGTGGAGCCCATGCACCCATCGTGCCACGCGCCTCCGCGAGGCCTCACGGAGCCCGGTGGCGGTTGAGGCGCCGGGGGCGGTCCAGGTGACACCGCCGCCTCCCGAGGGCCATGCCCGGTGTCACTCGCGCGGCCGGGAGCCGTGCGAGTGACCCCAGCCGGGAGCCGGAAACCGTGCGAGTGACCCCAGCCGGGAGCCGGGCAGGAAGATGCACCCATGCGCCGAACCAACCCGTTCATGCGCCGCCTCGTGCCCCTGGCCGCCCTGGCCGTCATCGCCGTCCTGCCGGTCTCCCCGGCGGCGGCCTCGGCTCTGCGGGGTTGTGTCGGGCCCGATGTCCACGCCGCCGCGCGCGGCCTCGTCTCCGAGCATGCGCGCGTGGAGGCGGTCGAGGCGGTCGCCGGATTCCGGACCGCCCTCGTCTCCGACCCCGTCCTGGTCGGCAGCGAGGCGACGCACCGCCTCGTCTCGTCGCGGGGGAGCTGGTGCCCGGTCGAGGCGTTCGACGCCGTGTGGGTCGCCGAGGGTCGGCGCGGCGATGCGGTCGCCCGCGCGTCCGCGTTCGCCGCACTGGCCGGGGAGACCTGGTTCGGGCGGACGACGGTCCGGACCGCCAGCGCGCTGCCGGGTGGGGTCGTCCGGCTCGTCACCCACGGCGAGCGCAACGGTGTCCTGGCCTCGTGGACGGTGCACCTCGACCGCGCCGGCGTACGGGCCGCCACCTGGACGGCCACCCAGATCGCGGTCCGCCCCTTCGCGGCCGATGCTTCGTCGCTGACCGCCCTCCCGGGTGCGTCCCGCACGTTCCTGCGGCGCGGACCGACCCTCTCCCTGCAGGGCCCGCTCATCCCGCAGGACGACGACCTCGAGCTGCACGCGGAAGCGAAGATGTCGGACGGGTTCACGGTCCAGGTCCGCAACGGGGACGCGCCGATCGGCGTGGTGACGGATACCGGGCTGCACGAGCTGGACATCGTCCGCCACGCCCGGGACGCCGCCGCCGCCAACTACGAGGAGTTCCTCGCGTGGGGGCTCACCGGGAGCTGGGAGCAGAGGACCGGGGTCTTCGCGATCAACGACGCCCTGTCGCTGTACTGCATCGCCTGCGTGGCCATCCAGGATCAGTTCAACATCCACATGTCCAGCCGGACGGTCGAGATCCTAGGCGCGCTCGGATACACCTACGCCGAACAGGACTCCCTCACCGCCTTCTCGAACGTGGTCGGACACGAGATGTTCCACAACTTCCAGATCGCCCACTGGGGGGCCACACGCCTGCGGGGGCTGGGGAGCGCTCTCGTGGAAGGCACGACCAGGTTCCAGGAGACGCTGCACTCCTACTCGCACATCAGCCACCAGCCGGACAGCCTCGTCTACGCCCACAGCGACGAGCGGTTCAAGGGCAACTCGTGCAACGACTACCTCAACACGGTCAAGGTGCAGAGCTACGAGCAGACGGGACCGATCTCCCGCCGCACGGCAGAGTGGTACTCCCAGGACGCCGCCGCCGCCTCGGGACCGCAGGCCCACACGTACGACGCCTGCCTGTTCTTCCTCACCTGGTACGCCACGCACGGGCTGGACGGCCTCGTCGCCCTCATGAACGCCGACCCCGTCGCCCGCGGCGACGAAGGGCCGGTGCAGAGGATGCTCGAGCAGGCGTCGGGCCCTCTATCCCCGGACCTGGCCCGCTTCGCAGCGCGGATCCTGACCAGGTCACCGCTGGTGTGGGGTCCGGCCTTCGGCGCAGGACCGGTCCTGGATTGGGCGGAGCACCTCCAGTCGTGGGAGCCCGAGGACCGGGAGCGGGACACGCGTCACCTGCGCGACGGAGGGATGATGGCGATCGCCGTCACGCGCACCGGCGTCGTCGAGCTCGCGGAAGCCGGCGAGGCACTCGGAGCTCGTGCGGTGACCGGGTACCTGGTGGGCGACGACGCGTCGATCGCGCCCGTGCAGGACGGCGACACCGTCGCGGCTCCGGCGCCCGGACGCAGAGCGTGGCTCGTCGCCGTGAACGTCGGGCTCCCGGGCGAGATCTCGCTCGGGCTCGTCTAGACGAGCGATCGCCTTCGGCGGCGGGCGACGACCGCGCCGGCCCACGCGAGCAGCCATAGCCCCACCGCGCCGTACCTGACCCGCGCGTCCAGCGGGTCCACCACCCGCCGGGGCGGCGGGTAGTTGTCCTCCCGCATGGCTATCGCGGGCGGAGGAG
>DATLFR010000088.1 GCA_035540895.1 Actinomycetota bacterium
GATCGCCACCCTCTCCGGCCCGAAGATCTTCCACAGGACCGTCTGCGTCACGAAGGTGAGCGCGAAGTAGCCGAGCACGACGGTCGGCATCCCGGCCAGGATCTCGAGCGTGGGCTTCAGCTTCCGGCGGACCCGAGGCGACGCGTACTCGCTCATGTAGATCGCGGTGCAGACCCCGAGCGGCACCCCGGTCAGTCCCGCGATGGCGGCGATCATCATCGTGCCGGCCAGCAAGGGCAGGACGCCGAACGCCTTCGGGGCGATCGACGGCGACCATCGCGTCGTGAACAGGAACTCGGTCAGGGGGACCGTGCGGAAGAAGTTCACCGCCTCACCGATGAGCGAGAGGACGATGCCTGCGGTGGTGGCGACGGACACGAGCCCGCACAGCAGGAGCAGCCCCCGGATCAGCGCCTCCTTGGGTCGGCGTCGTCGGGTCAGGTCGAGCCCGAGCCGGCCGGGCCCGGAGGGCCCGGCCGGCTCGGTCAACACGGCTGCTCGCGACATCGGCCCCTATCCGCTCGTCATGCTGCGCACGACCTGGTCGTAGCGCTCGAACTCGGCCTCCGGCAGCGGGTAGTACCCGACGTCCGAGGCCAGCTCGTTCACGTTCTCCATGTAGAAGCGCAGGAAGGCCGCCACCTCCGGCCTCTGGGCGGCCGCCTTCTTCGGGTAGATGTAGATCGGGCGTGCGAGCGGCTTGTAGGTGTCGCTCTGGATGGTCTGCCTCGAAGGCTCGACGCAGCCGTTCCCGCCGTCGATCTTGAGGACCTTCAGGTCGTCGGCGTTCTCCTCGTAGTACGCGTGCCCGAAGTACCCGATCGCGCCGCGGTCCCCGCTGACGCCCTGGACCAGCACGTTGTCGTCCTCGCTGAACTGCACGCCGTCCGTCCGGGAGCGCTGTGAGGCGCCGTTGATGGCCTCGGTGAAGTAGTCGAAGGTGCCGGAGTCGTGTCCGGGCGCGTAGAACTTGATCGGCGTGTCCGGCCACGAGGGGTCGACGTCCCGCCACGTGCGCACGGTGCTGCCCTCGTCCCACATCGCCTTCAGCTGGTCCGGGGTGATGCAGTCGTCCGCGATCCAGTCGTTGGCGTTGTTCACGACGACGGCGAGCGCGTCGATCGCCACGGCCACCTCCTCGTACTCGATCCCCGCGGCCTGGCACTCGGTGGCCTCGGCGTCCTTGATCGGTCTCGAGGCGTTGGAGATGTCCGTCTCGCCCGCGCAGAACTTCTTGAACCCGCCCCCGGTGCCGGAGACCCCTACCGTCACCTGGACGCCCCTGTTCTCGCGCTGGAACTCCTCGGCGACGGCTTCGGTCACGGGGAAGACCGTGCTCGACCCGTCCACCAGGACGGTGCCGGACAGGCTGCCGTCCCCCTGCTGGGCGGCGTTCTGGCCACCGCACGCCGCCGCGGTCAGCGCGAGCGTGATCAGCGCCGCCAGGAAGGTCCTGGACTTGCCCATACGGATGCTCCTTTCGCGTTCGTCCCGCCCGACGACGGGACCTTGGTCGCCGGCGAACCTACCGCCGCGACGTTGATGTCTTCCGACGGGTCGATGAACGCGAGATGAACGCGGCACAGCGACCTGAACCTACGGGTCTCCGCTGAACGCGATCCGTCCGGTATGTGAACGCAGCGTGAACGGGTCCTCTCCCTCTCGGCTCCCTCGTGCGGCGGTAGCCTTCGGTCCTGCCGGCGAAGGAGGTCGCACATGCCGCTCTACGAGTTCGAGGGGAAGGCTCCCCGTGTCCACCCGTCTGCCTTCATAGCGCCGACCGCGAGCCTGGTCGGCGACGTCACGGTGGAGGAGGGCGCTTCGGTCTGGTACGGAGCCGTCGTCCGCGCGGACTACGCCCCGGTGGTGATCCGCGCGGGAGCCAACGTGCAGGACGGGGCCGTCATCCACGGACCCCCCGGTCATACGACCGAGATCGGTGCGGGTGCGACCGTCGCCCACAACTGCGTGGTCCACGGCGCGACCATCGGCTCCGAGGCGTTGGTCGCCAACGGGTCGATCGTCCTCGACGGCGCGAAGGTCGGCGCCCGCTGCCTCGTCGCCGCGGGCTCGGTCGTGCAGACGAACGCCGAGGTGGAGGACGGGATGCTCGTGGCCGGCGCGCCAGCCCAGGTGAAGCGGCCCATCGACGGGACCCCCGCCGAGATCTGGGTGAACCTCAACCCGCAGGCGTACCGGGAGCTCGCCGACCGGCACCGCACGGGCCTGCGCGAGGTTCAGGCGTCGAACCTGTAGCCGAGGCCGCGCACCGTCTTCAGGTGCTCGGGAGCCTTGGGGTCACGCTCGACCTTGGCGCGCAGGCGCTTCACGTGGACATCGAGCGTCCGCGTGTCGCCGTAGTAGTCCTCACCCCACACCTGCGATATGAGCGAGTCGCGCGTCATGAGCCTGCCCGGGCGGCGCACGAGCGCCTCCAGGAGCGCGAACTCCTTCGGAGGGAGATCGACGACCGTCCCCCGGACCCGCACCTCGTGTCGCTCGGCGTCTAGCGAGACCGGACCGCACTCCACCACCGTCGGCGGGGCTTCCTCCGAGGGCGCGGTCCCGCGCCTCAGCACGGCTCGGACGCGCGCGACGAGCTCCCGGATCGAGAAGGGCTTCGTGACGTAATCGTCGGCGCCCAGCTCCAGGCCCAGGACCTTGTCCGCCTCGGCGTCCTTCGCCGTGACCATGATGATCGGCGTGGAGGAGGTCCGGCGTATCGTGCGACAGATGTCCATCCCCGAGACGCCGGGCAGCATGACGTCGAGGAGGACGAGGTCCGGGCGCCACGCACGGACGTACTCGAGCGCCCTGCCGCCGTCTCCGATGACCGTGCACTCGAACCCCTCCCGCTCGAGCCCGTAGCTCATCGCCTCGGCCAGGGCCGGCTCGTCCTCCACGATCAGTACGCGGGTCACGCGGCGTGCCCCGATCGCTCGGGCGCCCGCGTGGGCAGGTGGAGACGGAACGTGGAGCCGAGGCCGAGCTCGCTCTGGACCTCGACGCGCCCGCCGTGGTTCTCGGCTACGTGACGCACGATCGCCAGCCCGAGCCCGGTGCCGCCGGTCGCCCGGGAGCGTGCGCGGTCGACGCGGTAGAAGCGCTCGAATATGCGCGGGAGCTCCTCGGCGGGTATGCCGATCCCCTCGTCGGAGACGGCGATGGACGCCCATCCGTCGGAGGCCTCGACGCTCAGCCGGACCGTCCCCCGGTCGGAGTAGCGGACGGCGTTCTCCACCAGGTTCTGCACGGCCATCGCGATCTGCGACGGGTCGCCGTCCACCACCGTGGCGTCTCCCCGCACCTCGAGCGCCACCCCCTTGAGCTCGGCGATGGAGCGGGCGCGGTCCGCCGCCGCGTCGGCGACCGCCCGCAGCTCCACCTGCTCGACCTGCAGCTCCCCCCCCGTCTCGACGCGCGAGAGGTCCAGGAGGTTGGAGACGAGCCCGCCCAGCCGCTCGGCCTCCACCTGGAGGCGGTCGATGAACCGCGTCGCCGTCCCCGCGTCCCCGTCCGACATCGCGCTGGAGGCGACGTCCGCCAGCGCCCGCATCGCCGCCACCGGGGTCTTCAGCTCGTGGGAGACGTTCGCCACGAAGTCGCGGCGGACGCGGTCCAGCCGGTCCGCCTCGGACCGGTCCTGCACGAGCAGGACCGCGCCCCCGTCCGTGAGCGGCACCGCCCGGGCGATCACGTGGCGCGCCTCCGGGAGGCGGACGGTGAGCTCCTGGGACCCCACGCGACCGGACGCGACCGCGCGCCGGACGAGCGCCCCCAGGTCGGGCTGGGTGAGGCGCCGGGCGACCTCGAGGGCCCGGGCGCCGAACAGCTCGTGGGCGGCCGGGTTCGCGAACCGGATCGTCCCGTCGACGTCGAGGAGCAGCACGCCGTCGGTCGCGTGAGCGAGCGCGACGTCGCGGTCCCGGTCGGCGGCCCGGGCGGCGGCGAGCTCGTCCAGGAGCTCCCGGTGCGCGGCGGCGAGGAGGTCCGCCGTCTCTGCCAGCGAGCCGGCCGGGCGGACGTCGGCGGCGGAGATCAGGTCGGAGAGCGGCCTCTCGAGTCCGTTGCGGATGTAGAGCGCGAGGGCGGTCGCCCCCGACGTGGCCACGGCGAGCGTCGCGACCCACCCCCAGCGGGGGGAGACGGCCGCAGGCACCGCCGACAGGATGCAGAGGACGGCGATGGCCCAGGCCGAGCGCGCAGCACGCGATCGCATCTGCGCCAAGGTTACCCACCGGCGTGAACGGGAGCCGAACGGCGCCCGAACGCGGCAGGAACGACGCTGCCGCGGGCCGGACCGGCAATATGTTGCCGCCGCGGTTCGCCGTCCGATGGGAGGAAGCATGCCGGTGATCAAGTCGATCGACCTCGTGGGGGTCTCGGAGGACTCGTGGGAGGACGCCGCCCGTCAGGCGCTAGCCGAGGCGGCCAAGACGATCCGCAACATCACGGAGATGGAGGTCCTGCACTGGACCGCCGTCATCGACGCGGGCAGGATCAAGGAGTACCACGCCCACATGAGGCTGAACTTCCGCCTGGAGCGGTAGGTCCCCCCGAAGGCCGGCTGGCCCCGGTAACATCCCCGAAAGGGACCCCCGTCCCGAACTCCCCCCCGCGAG
>DATLFR010000089.1 GCA_035540895.1 Actinomycetota bacterium
CGGGGAGGCCGAGGGGGTGTCCATCGCCGTGGACGTCGCGACGCAGCTCCGGACGGAGGCGGCGGGGGTCTACATCTGCCCGCCCTTCCGGCGTTACGACCTGGCCGCCGAGGTCGTGGAGGCCGTCCGCGGATAGCCTCCCCAGCGCCTGTCCCGACGGCGCCGCACGGTATCATTCGCGGCAAGGCGGTGATGGACCTTGGGAAGAGCCCTCGTCCTGAATGCGAGCTACGAGCCGCTGGGCGTGGTCGCCGTGCGGCGGGCGGTGGTGCTCGTCCTCGGTGAGAAGGCCGAGGTCCTCGAGAACAACGGGGCGATCTTCCGGTCCGAGAGCGTGGTCCTGGAAGCCCCGAGCGTCATCAAGCTCCGTCACTACGTCCGGGTCCCCCGCCGGGTGACCGTGGCTCCCAATCGCAAGGCCGTCTTCCTGCGCGACGGCCACACCTGCCAGTACTGCGGGCGCCCCGCGGAGAACGTCGACCACGTGATCCCGCGGTCGCGGGGAGGCACCCACACGTGGGACAACGTGGTCGCGGCGTGCCGGCGATGCAACGGCCGCAAGGAGAACAGATACTTCCACGAGGTCGGCCTCCACCTGGCCCGTCAGCCGAAGGCCCCCCCGCCCGGCTTCTGGCTGCGGATGGTGGTCGGTCGCGCCGAGCCCGAGTGGCAGGCTTACCTCGAGCACCAGCAGGGAGCCTGACCGCAGGAGGAGCGATGGCCAGCGACCACGTACCTGTCTCTGAGAGGATCGAAGCCGCCCTGCGCGCGAACGCGGCCTACGCCGACTCGTTCGCGCGGTCGGGGCTCCCGGTGGCCCCCGCCGGCCGCCTGGCCGTCGTCGCGTGCATGGACGCACGGATCGACGTCGCGCAGATGCTCGGGCTCGACCTCGGCGACGCGCACGTGATCCGCAACGCCGGCGGGATCGTGACCGACGATGTCCTGCGCTCGTTGATCGCCTCCCACCACCTGGGCGGGACAGAGGGCGTCATCGTCGTGAACCACACGAAGTGCGCCGTCCTCACGTCGCGGGAGGACCTGGAGGCGCGACTCTCCGCCGAGACGGGTGTCGAGCCGGGCATCCCCGTCCGCGTCGAGGTGTCCCCCGACCCGGGCGAGAACGTCCGGGCGCAGATGTCCAGGGTCCGGTCCCACCCGTGGATCCCCGGATCGGTCGTCGTCCGGGGCTTCGTCTACGACGTCGACACGGGCCGCCTCGACGAGGTGGACGCCTAACCCGGCGCCGCGGCGCCGGCCCGCGCCCAGATCCGTCGCCCGGGAGCCGGGCACGGCTACGGTGGTCACCCGACCACGAGGTGACGAGATGAAGAGGATGCTCGCGCTCCTGCTCCTGCTGTCGGCGTTCTCCGCCTGCGCGGCGAGCCCGCAGGAACCCGAGGCGACACCCCGCACCACACCCGCGGCCACGCCGGTCTGCCGGCAGGGGGGTCCGTGGGCGGAGGACGGCGAGGTCGATGTGGAACCCGGGGCCGGTGGCGCCGACTCCATCTCCGCGCTGCGGTGGGACGCGCACGACGGCTGCGAACGGTTCGTCGTTGACCTGGGGGCGGGCGAGGCAGGACGGGTCGAGGCTCGCGTGATACGGGAGGCGGGGGTCGTGCGGATCGACCTCCCCGGGGTGACCTCCGTGGACCCCGCCCACACCGAGGCGAGGTATGACGGACCCCTCGCCCGCGGCGCGTACGTCGTCACCTCCGACGACGGAGGGAACCTGTTCGTCGATCTCCATCTAGCCTCGGCGGCCGAGGTGTCCGTGAGGACGCTGGGCTCACCGGGACGGATCGTGATCGACCTGCGCCCCGGGGGCGGACCGGTCCCTCCGGCCGCGGCGACCTCGGACCGCGTCGTCGTCCTGCAGCCGCGCGCCGGGGCCGCGGCCTACCCCCTCACGGTCAGCGGCTACTCGCGCACCTTCGAGGCGAACGTGGTCCACCGACTCGAACAGGGCGGCCGGGAGGTCTCGACCGGCTTCACCACCGCGACCTCCTGGTCCGAGACGTGGGGCTGGTACGCCTTCACGATCGACCGCGGGCCCACAGGGGACGTGACCCTGCACGTGGGCGAGGAGTCCGCCGAGGACGGCACCTGGGAGGGCGCCGAGGTGGCCCTCTCGATGCGCTAGCCGGCCGGCGCCGAACACCCGTTCCGAAAGCCGAACATCATCCGTGTTGTTTGGTGGGGTGGAGTGGAGTACAGTGGCGCAACTTGGGGCTCAAAGGAGGCCCGGTGGAGTCCGGGTGGCGCCGCTGGGAGCCTCCCGCGGGCCCCTGGGGGAGACGGCGGCGGATCGTGTGGAGGAGAGCGGTTGTTCCTCGGAGAGCACAGGCACTCGCTGGACCCCAAGGGCCGGGTGATCTTCCCGACCCGCTACCGCGACGAGCTGGGCACCCAGGTCGTGGTCCAGAAGGCGAACGAGAGGTGCCTGCTGGTCTGGCCGATGGCGGCGTGGCAGGAGATCGAGGAGAAGGTCCGGTCCCTGCCCACCACGACCGACCCCCGAGCACGGCGGTTCGCACGCTTCTTCTTCTCGCAGGCGTCGATGGAGCGGGTCGACGGGCAGGGGAGGCTCACGATCCCCCAGCCGCTGCGCGAGTACGCGGGCCTGAGCCGCGACGTCGTGATCGTCGCGGCCGGCAACCGTCTGGAGATCTGGAACGCCGAGGCCTGGGACACGCATGTGTCCGACGTCGAGGAGCACGTGGACGAGTTCGCCGAGCAGCTCGGGATCTGAGGAGGTCCGGATGCTGGTACGAACGACGAAGCGGGGAGCGGCCATGCGGGTCATGCCGCGGGATCGGCAGAGGCGTCCGGACGGGCGGCCCCTCATCGACCTGCGGCCGGGCGAGCGCCCGTCGGAGCGGAGGCCGCTCGTGACGGGGACCCACCAGCCCGTGATGGTCGAGGAGGTCCTGCACTTCCTCTCCCCGCGGCCCGGCGGCGTCTACGTCGACGCGACCCTCGGAGCCGGGGGCCACGCCGAGGCGGTCCTGGACTCGGTGGGCGGACGCTGCACGCTGATAGGCATCGACCGCGACCCGTTCGCGCTCAACCTCGCCGCGCACAACCTGGCCCCGTGGGGGGGCGCGGTCCGGCTCGTGCAGGCCCCATTCGACGAGATCGAGTGGATCGTGGCCGGACAGGGGGTCGACCAGGTGGACGGCGTCCTGCTCGACCTCGGGATGTCCTCCATGCAGATCGACGACCCAGAGCGGGGGTTCTCGTTCCACCGCGACGGTCCGCTGGACATGCGGATGGACCCCGGCTCCCGCCTCTCGGCCGCCGAGGTGGTCAACTCCTACGACCTGGACCGGCTCGAGCGGGTGATCCGCACCTACGGAGAGGACCGGTACGCGCGACGGATCGCCCGAGCGATCGGCGAGGCCCGCAGCCGCGGTCCGATCCGCACCACCGCGCACCTGGCCGGGATAGTGGCCGACGCCTACCCGGCTCCCGCCCGCAAGGCCGGACATCCCGCCCGCCGGACCTTCCAGGCCCTGCGGATAGAGGTGAACGACGAGCTCGGACGGCTGGAGCGGGTGCTGCGCTCGTCCATCGGGCTGCTCTCTCCCGGCGGGCGGATCGTCGTGCTCTCCTACCACTCGCTCGAGGACAAGATGGCCAAGAGGCTCTTCGCCTCCTCGTCGGACCCCGACGCGCCGCTCCCCGGCCTGGGGACCTCCGGGGAGGGCGTGCTCCAGGTCCTGACGCGGGGGGCGGTCCTGCCTTCGGAGGCGGAGGTCCAGCGAAACCCGCGGGCGTCCTCCGCGAGGCTGCGGGCGGCCGCCCGTCGTCCGATGGGGGGTGGGCGGTAGTGGCCACCCGGGCCAGGCGCTCGCCGTCCCCGCGCACGGCGCCTCACCTCCGGGTGATCCCCGGCGGCGCGCGTCGGCGAGCCACGCTCCCCTTCGCGGTCGTGCTCGTCCTGGCCGTGTTCGCGGTGGCCGCGCTCCAGGCCTACCTCGGCCAGGAGGGGTACCGGATGTCGCGCATCGAATCGGAGCTCAAGGTGGCCGAGGAGCGGTACGTGCTCCTCCGCGCGCAGCTGGCCGAGCTCTCCTCCCCCTCCTCGCTGGAGCGGGCGGCCGCCGAGATGGGCATGACGTCCGACGCCGATCCGGTCTTCCTCCCCGCCCCGACCGACCTGCCGGACCCGGAGGTCCGGGCCGCGCCCTACGACTCGAAGAGACTGCTCACGACGGGAGGCTAGATGCATCACCTGGGGGCCCGCAGGCGCGCCTCGGCGATGCTCGCGCTGATCCTGATCCTCCTGCTCGCGATCGGTCTCCGGCTCGCCGTCGTGCAGGCCGTCCAGGCCGAGGAGTTCTCGGCCAAGGCGAAGCAGCAGCGCCTGCGTCACATCGAGCTCCCGGCTCGCCGAGGGGCCATATACGACCGCGACGGGCGCGAGCTGGCCATATCGATCCCCGCCCGCACCATCTTCGCCAACCCCAAGCAGATCACGGACCCGGCCGGGGTGGCCCGCGCGCTGGCTCCCATCCTCGGGCTCGACGTAGAGGAGCTGACCTCCCGCCTCGAGCGCAAGGACAGGGGGTTCGTGTACCTAGCCCGGCGCGTCGACGTGGACGCCGCCCGCCGGGTCGAGGAGCTCGACCTGGTCGGCATCGGGCTGGTCGAGGAGGCGCGCCGCATCTACCCGGGCGGGCCCCTGGGCGCCAACATCATGGGGTTCGTGGGTACCGACGCGAAGGGGCTCTCAGGGCTCGAGTCGACGTTCGAGGAGATGCTCGGGGGCCAGGCCGGGTGGCGCCAGGTGGAGCTCGACCCGAAGGGCCGGCGCATCGCCCAGGGCGTCTTCCACGAGAAGCCGCCCGTCCCCGGCGCGGACCTCGTCCTGACCATCGACCGGGAGCTGCAGTTCGCGGCCGAGCGCGCTCTCCGGAAGGCCGTGGAGGAGACCGACGCCGCGGGCGGCTCGGTCGTGGCGCTCGATCCGCGCACCGGCGAGATCCTGGCCATGGCCAACTCGCCCACCTTCGACCCCAACGACCTCTCCACGGTCGAGGAGGGGGCGACGCGCAACCGGGCGGTCACCGACGTGTTCGAGCCGGGCTCCGTCTCGAAGGTGATCACCGCCGCCGGGGCCCTCGAGGAGGGAGTGGTCACCCGCGAGAGCACCTACGGGGTGGCCTCGACGATCAGGCTGGCCGGGCGCGTCTTCTCCGACGCGCACGAGCACGCCCCGAAGACGATGACCTTCGAACGGATCATCGCCGAGTCGTCCAACGTCGGGACGATCAAGGTCGCGCAGGCGCTGGGAGCGGAACGGCTCGAGCGCTACATGTCGCTGTTCGGCTACGGACAGCCCACCGGGCTCGGGTTCCCGGGCGAGTCGGCCGGGATCCTGCCGTCCGCCACCCGCTGGAGCACTTCCCTGCCGACTATGGCCATCGGGCAGGGGGTGTCCGCGACCGGCCTGCAGCTGGCCAAGGTCTTCGCCACCGTGGCGAACGGCGGTGTCTCGCTGCAGCCCTCGCTCGTGTCCGGCTGGGTGGACGCGGAGGGGGAGCTGCACCGGTCCTCGCGCGGCCGCGCGGTCCGGGTCGTCTCCGAGGAGACCTCCGCCGTCCTGCGGGAGATCCTCACCTCGGCGGTCGAGGACGGTACCGGCACCCGGGCCCGGATCGAGGGGTACAGGGTCGCCGGGAAGACCGGGACCGCGCAGAAGGTCCAGCCCGGCGGGGGCTACAAGGGGTACATGGCCTCCTTCATCGGGTTCTTCCCGTCGGACGCCCCCCGCATAGTGATCTCGGTCACGCTGGACGAGCCCTCGCCCTACTACGGCGGGATCGTGTCCGCGCCCGTCTTCCGGGAGGTCGGCCAGGCGGCCGTCCGGATCCTGCGGATCCCTCCCGCCGAGCCGACCAGGGAGGCGCAGCCCGACCCCCAGGTCCGCACGGCGGGGAGGGAGACCGAGCGGCTGATCGACGGTCCGGGCCCGGCGGGAGGAGGATCCGGCCCCGACGGGGCGGTGCTACGATGACCGGCGCCGGGCCCCCGGGGCATATCCCCGGTCCGTCTACCGATCCCGGCCACCTCATGGACTGGACGCTGCGAAGCCTGCTCGACGCCTCCGGGACGGACGCCTCCCTCACCGGCGACGCGCCCGTCGCCGGCATCTCCTACGACACCCGGCGCGTGGCTCCCGGCGACCTCTTCTGCTGCATCCGGGGGGCGAAGGTGGACGGTCACGACCTGATCCCCGAGGCGCTCGGGGCGGGCGCGGCCGCGCTGCTCGTCGACCGTGACGTCGACGCGTCGGCGCCGATGGCCCGGGTCGGCGCGGTCCGTAGGGCGATGGGCCACGTGGCGGCCGCCTTCTTCGGGCGGCCTTCGGAGCGACTCGCCGTGGCCGGGGTGACCGGGACGAACGGGAAGACGACGACCTCCTATCTGATCGACGCGATGGCCACCGCCGCGGGCCGCCGGACCGGGCTCATCGGCACGGTCGAGACGCGCGTCGCCGGGGCGGGAACCCCCGCCGTCCGGACCACCCCCGAGTCGGTCGACCTGCAGCGGCTGTTCGCGGACATGCTGTCCAGCGGCTGCGAGGTCGTCTCGATGGAGGTGGCGTCGCACGGACTGGACCAGCGCCGGGTCGGGGGCACGAGGTTCGCGGCGGCAGGGTTCACGAACCTCACCCAGGACCACCTCGACTACCACGGGACCATGGAGGAGTACTACCTGGCGAAGGCCTCCCTGTTCACGCGGGAGTACACGCCCATCGCCGTGGTCAACACCGACGACCCCTACGGGCAGCGCCTCGCCGGCGAGATAGACGGACCGGACCTCATCACCTACGGGAGCCGGGGCGAGGTGACCTGGCGCGACCTGCAGGCCTCGCGCACCGGCACCTCCTTCGACCTGGTGACCCCGGCGGGGGAGGTGCGGGTGGAGACGCATCTCGTGGGGCACTACAACCTGCACAACATCTGCTGCGCCGCCGCGATCGCCGCGGTGGGACTCGGCCTCGACCTGGAGGCGGTGGCGGCCGGGGCGGCGAACGTGCTCGTCCCCGGCCGGCTCGAGCCGGTCGACGCCGGTCAGGGGTTCGCGGTCCTCGTCGACTACGCCCACACGCCCGACGCGGTGGCCAACGTCCTGCAGGCGGTGCGCGGGCTCAGTGACGGCCGCGTCATCGTCGTGCTCGGCTGCGGCGGCGACCGAGACAGGGCCAAGCGGCCGCTGATGGGGAGGATGGCGACCGAGCTCGCCGACCTCGCCGTGCTCACGTCCGACAACCCGAGGTCGGAGGACCCCGACGCCATCCTCGACGAGGTGGAGGCGGGAGCGACGGGTCCGTTCGTGCGGGTGACCGACCGGCGGGCGGCGATCGCCGAGGCCCTGGCCGCGGCCCGCCCCGGTGACGTGGTCGTGATCGCCGGCAAGGGGCACGAGACCGGCCAGCAGTTCGCCGACCGCACCCTCCCGTTCGACGACCGGATCGTCGCGCGGGAGTTGCTCGAGGAGCTCGGATGCCGCGCCTGACCGCCGGCGAGACCGCCCGAACGACCGGTGGCCGGCTCGTCGGCGACGCCGCCGCGGGGGCCGACACGGTGGTCGCCGACTCCCGGACGGCCGGGCCCGGCACCGCCTTCGTAGCCGTCCGGTCCGGACACGACCACGTCGCCTCCGCGCTCGGGTCCGGGGCGTCCTTCGCGATCGTGCAACGGGCCGAGGCCGTGCCCCCGGACGCCACAGCCGTCGTGGTGGACGACGTCGAGGACGCCCTCGCACGCCTCGCCACCGACCTCCGGCGGCGGCTGGGAGCGCACGTGGTGGGGATCACCGGGAGCACCGGGAAGACCATCACGAAGGACCTCCTCGCGGCGGCGCTCCGCTCCCGGTTCCGGGTCCACGCCACGGCGGCGAGCCAGAACGCCGAGCTGGGGGTCCCTCTGACCGTCCTGGGTTGCCCGGACGACGCCGAGATCCTCGTCTGCGAGCTGGGGGCCCGGGCTCCCGGCCAGATCGCCGCCCTGTGCGAGATCGTCGCTCCGCGGATCGGTGTGATCACCGGCATCGGCTGGAGCCACGTGGAGGTGTTCGGCTCCCGCGACGCGATCGCGTCCACGAAGAGCGAGCTCCTCGCCTCCCTCCCGCCCGACGGGGTGGCGGTCGTCCCGGCGATGGACGAGTACCTGCACGTGATGGCGGCCCGGACCTCCGCGCCGGTCCGGACGGTGGGCCCCGGCGGGCACGTGCGCTTGAGCGACGTCGCCGTCGACCCGGTCGGACGTCCGACCGCCACCGTCCATCTCCCGGGCGGGTCCGAGGTCCGGCTCCGCGTCCCGCTTCCCGGCCGGCCCCTGCTGCGCAACGGCGCCCTGGCGCTCGCGGTCGCCGTGGAGATGGGGGCCGACCCCCATGCGGCGGCCGAGGCGATATCGCACGCGCCGACCAGCGCGTGGCGCATGGAGGTTCACGAGATCGAGGGGCGGACGATCGTGAACGACGCGTACAACGCCAACCCGACCTCGGTCCCAGCCTCCCTGCGCACGGTGATGGAGATGGCGGGAGACCGGCCGGCCTGGGCGGTGCTCGGCGAGATGGCCGAGCTCGGACCCCTGGCGGACGAGCAGCACCGTCGGATCGGACGGATCGCGGCCGCCCTGGGGTTCGAGGTGGTCGCCGCGGTCGGGTCGGGCGCAGCGCTTATCGCGGAGGGGGCGGGAGGTGTCGCGACGAGGGTGGACGACGCGCGGGAGGCCGCCGAGCTGATCCGGACCGCGCCCGCCGGGGCCGTCGTCCTGGTGAAGGGGTCGCGCGTCACCGGGCTCGAGCGGGTCACGCGCCTGCTGACGGCGAGCGGGGTGGCGCGGTAGATGCAGGGACTGCTGGTCGCCACCGCGATAGCCATGGCGTTCGCCCTGGTGGGGACGCCCTGGCTCATCGAGCTCTTCCGGGCGCGCGGGGTCGGGCAGCTGATCCGAGAGGACGGTCCGGCCGCGCACTTCGTGAAGCACGGGACCCCGACCATGGGAGGACTCGTGCTCCTGATCGCGGCGACCATCGGGTACGTGCTCTCCCATGTGCGGCTCTCCGGGTTCAGCCTCTCGCTCACGCGGATGCATCCCCAGGCCGGGCTCGTGCTCGGCGCGGGGTGGGCGCTCGGCCTGCTGGGCGCGATGGACGACCTCACGAAGATCAGGCACCGCCGCTCCCTGGGGCTGAACAAGCGGGCCAAGGTCGCCGGACAGGTGATAGCCGGCTGCGCGCTCGTCTACGGCGCGATCACGTGGGGGGACGTGCCTAGCCAGATCACCTGGAGGGGGTTCGCGCTCGCCTGGTTCGAGATGCTGCCGCCGATCGTCTTCGCCGGCTGGGTGTTGCTGCTCATCGTCGGGACATCCAACGCCGTCAACCTCACCGACGGGCTCGACGGGCTCGCCAGCGGAGCCTCGGCGATGGCCTTCTTCGTGTTCACGATCATCGGGTACTGGATGGCCCGCCACCCGGGCCTGTACCTGGGCGCCCGCGGGGCGTCCTTCACCGACCCCCGGCTCCTCGACGTGGCGGTGGTCTCGGCCGCCTTCCTGGGCGCGTGCATCGGGTTCCTCTGGTGGAACGCCGCTCCCGCCAGGATCTTCATGGGGGACACCGGGTCGCTCGCGCTGGGCGGGGTGCTGGCCGCGCTCAGCCTCATGACGCGCACCCAGCTCCTGCTAGTCGTGATCGGCGGCCTCTTCGCGGTGGAGACGCTCTCGGTGATCGTTCAGGTGGTCTCGTACCGGCTGTTCGGCGGCCGCCGCGTCTTCGCCATGGCCCCCCTGCACCACCACTTCGAGCTGCGCGGGTGGGCCGAGTTCACGGTGATCGTCCGCTTCTGGCTCATCGCGGCGCTGCTCTCGGGGCTGGGGCTCGCCCTCTTCTACCTCGAGTACCTCGCCCGCGGGGGCCTGGAGGTATGAGCCCCGAGCTGAAGGACAGCCGGGTCCTCGTGCTCGGCCTCGGCCGGTCCGGACTGGCCGTCGCCGAGGCGCTGCTCGAGGCCGGAGCGCTGGTCCGCGCATCGGACTCTCGCCCCGACCTCGACGCGGACCCCCGGGTCCACGAGCTGCGCGCGCGGGGAGCCGAGATCGAGCTCGGAGGCCACGCCCGGGCGGGGGACTGGATCGACGCGTCCGACCTGGTCGTCCCCTCGCCGGGCATCAGCCCCTCTTCGGACTTACTGGTCCGCGCCTCGGAGGCGGGCGTCCCCGTCATCTCCGAGATCGAGCTCGCCTTCCGCTCCGTGAGTGCTCCGGTCGTCGCCGTCACGGGGACGAACGGCAAGACGACGACGTGCCGGATGATCGGCGCGATCCTGAGCGCCGAGGGGCGGGAGGCGGTCGTGTGCGGCAACATCGGGCGACCGTTCGTCACCGCTGCCCTCGAACACCCCTTCGCGGACGCGTTCGTGGTCGAGGTGTCGTCGTTCCAGCTGTACTTCTGCGAGTCGTTCCACCCGGTGGTGTCGGTGATCACGAACATCGCCCCCGACCACCTCGACTGGCACGGCTCCCTGGCCGCCTACCGAGAGGCGAAGGGCCGCATAGCGGCCAGGCAGACCCCGGACGACTGGTTCGTCCACCCGGCCGCGCAGCCGGACCTCGCCGAGCTCGCCCCGCCGTCCGGACCGAGGCGGATCGCGTTCGCCCGGGAGCCCGTCCGGGGGGGCGACGCCGTCTGGACCGACGGCCCGGCGATGTACGCGAGGATCGGCTCCGACGACGTGGACGAGATCGGCCCCCTCGGCCCGCTCGCCGACCTCGGAGCGCCGTTCGTCGAGGACGGCCTGGCCGCCGCCGCCGCCTCGATCGCCTACGGCGTGCCTTCCCCGGTCGTCGGCGAGGCGCTGCGCTCCTTCACGCCGGACCGGCACCGGGTGGAGACCGTGGCCCGGTACCGCGATGTCCTCTACGTGGACGACTCGAAGGCCACGAACCCGCACGCCGCGGCCGCGGCCATCCGCAGCTTCAACCGGGTCGTCCTGATCGCGGGAGGCCGCAACAAGGGGCTCGACCTGTCCGAGCTCACCCGGGAGGCCGGCCGGCTCGCCGGGGTCGTGGCGATCGGCGAGGCGGGGCCGGAGGTGGAGGCTGCCTTCCGGGCGACGTCCGTACCGGTGCTGAAGGCCGCGTCGATGGAGGAGGCGGTGGAGCTCGCATCCTCGATGGCCGGCCCCGGCGACGCCATACTGCTCTCACCGGCTTGCTCGTCGTACGACCGCTACCGCGACTACGCGGAGCGGGGGGAGGCGTTCCAGGAGGCCGTGCGGCGCTTCACGGAAGGGGCAGGGGGCGTGTACAGGTGAGCGCGACCCAGGCACGGACCGCGCAGCTCCGCGCCCGCACGGGCGAGGTGGCGGACCGCCCCGACGTGACCCTCGTGCTCGCGGCGTCCGCCCTCACGATCATCGGACTCGTGATGACGCTGTCGGCGTCGAGCGCGGTCGCCGCCGCCTCCACGGGTTCGGCGTTCTCCATCTTCGCGAAGCAGTTCCTGTGGGCGTCGCTGGGGTTCGCGGCGATGCTCGCCTTCTGGCGGATCGACTACCGGCGACTGCGTGGATGGAGCTACATCGCCGTCCCCGTCATCTGGTTCCTGCTCATCCTCACGGTGATCCCCGGCATCGGGTCCGAGGCCTACGGGGCTTCGCGGTGGTTGTCCATCGGTCCGCTCTCCCTGCAGCCCTCGGAGACGGCGAAGCTGGTCCTCCTCGTCTTCGGGGCCGACGTCCTGTCCCGGAAGCTGCCGCTGCTCGACGACTGGCGCCACGTGATGGTCCCGCACCTGGCCGTGGTCGGGGTGACCTGCGTGCTGGTGCTGACCCAGCCCGACTTCGGCACCACGGTGATCATCGCCGGGTCCGCGATGCTGATGGCGTTCCTGGCCGGCGCGAGAGCGCAGTTCCTCGGCACCCTCACGTTGGCCGGGATAGTGGCCGGCTTCCCGGTGATGCTGATGGAGGGTTACCGGTTCCAGAGGTTCATGGCGTTCCTCCAGTCCGACACGAACTCGCTCGACGGCGGGTACCAGGCCGCTCAGGGTCTGATCGCGCTGGGCTCGGGAGGTCTCTTCGGGATGGGCCTCGGGAGCAGCCGGCAGAAGTACATGTACCTCCCGAACGCGCACACCGACTTCATCTTCGCGATCCTCGGGGAAGAGACGGGGTTGGCCGGAACGCTCACGGTGCTGTTGCTGTTCGGGGTCGTGGCCGTCGTCGGGATCCGCATCGCGCGCCGGTCCTCCGACCCATTCGGGTTCCTGCTCGCGGCCGGCGTGATCGGGTGGATCTCGGTGCAGGCGCTCATCAACATCGGGGCCGTCACCGGGGTCCTGCCCATCACGGGCGTCCCGCTCCCGCTCGTCAGCTTCGGGGGCTCGTCCCTCCTGTTCTCGCTCGCCGCGCTGGGGA